>OMJF01000001.1 GCA_900299285.1 Anabaena sp. 54
CGAATTAAACCAATTAAAGAATTACCCGCCATAATGTTAAAATCAACATTAGGTAAAGGTTCTAAATCATTAACAGTTTTCGCAGAAGCAACCAAACTTAAAAACAACCGTAATTTAGCAATTTCCACCGCTTCCTCCATGATATCCACACCATAGAGATTGTCAGTAATTACCCGTTTTTTGATATAATACTCCACTGAAGGATGATCATTTTTAATCTTAGTTAATCTGGCTTTATTTTCCGCATTTCCAGAAACTTGAATAAAATCAAAAATAGCGTTATAGATCTTAATTAAATGTTGTAAAGCAGCAACCAAAAACGCACCACTACCACAAGCAGGGTCTAAAATTGATAGTTGTGGTAAGATATTATCTAATAATTGCTGACATAATTGATTATTGAGATTTTGATCCCCAATAAACTTATTAATAGTCCGTTCACAAAGATAATTAGTAATTTCTGGTTTAGTATAATAAGCACCGAACTCTTTTTGGTTAATATACTTTTCAAAAATATACCCCAAAACATCAGGATTAATTTCATCATCTTTACCACTTGGTGTATCATCTAAATGCCAAGTATAACCAGCAAATAACTTGAAAATATCCTCAAAAGCAGTATCACTAATAGTAATTTTACCATGATATTTTTCTTCAATTTGATGAGGTAAAAATAAACCACCATTAATATATTTAATTTTACCAATTAAAACGGCAGTTTCCTGTTTTCTAAACTTTTCCGCTTTCCCAAAACCATCAAAAAACAAAGTTTGTAAAAACTCTGAATAATATAAGTCCTTACCTTGAGTTTGACTAACTTTTAACTTATCTTGTAAATAATTAGTATTACCATGATCTAAAAATCCCTTTTTCTGGAGAAAATAAATAAACATCAAGCGATTTAAAATTACAGAAGCATACCAATTAGCATCTTTGGGATTTTCAATACCTTTAATAAAGGTAACAAATTGTAAATGTCTTTCTTGGAACTTATTAAAAAAGTCTTTAGTAACTTTTTCAACATCAAAAGCCTTTTCAGTGCGTTGAGTAACATCAGATAAAGTGAGATTTTCCTCCTCTGCAAAATCAATAAATAAAGATTCTAATTTTTGAGTTAATAATTCTCCCGACTGAGTAATATTAAAAGTAGTTTCTTTAGCTTTGGTTTTAGTGGGAGACTCTCTTTTTACCCATTGCCAAATTTGTTTTTGTTGACCTTTATCTGTGTAAATAATCAAATGTTCTTGACTATAAATAGTAATTTTTGTATCTATATTTTTTCTAGTTTGAGAATTAGGTAAAATGCCATGATCAGCCACACAATGATAAACAATTAAACCACGTTTTTGGCAAATAGCTTCTACAGTATAATTTTCGTTATTGACGTTTAAATAAATAGGAGAAATATCAATATAATCCCAACCTAGTTCTTCAATAAACAAAGATGTAAAATCGGCTAATTGCAGGTATTTTTTAACTTGACTGCGATTGAATTTCATAAAATGCACTCCTGGTATAAATCTGGTATAAACATAGATAATCTGATGTGATTATTATAATGCTTCTCCGTAGGAAATAGGGAATTTATTCCCTGGTTTAATTCTTAGTCTGATTTTTTACAGTAGTTCCCGATATTATGAAATACAGATATTAACAGATATTAAGATATTAAACTCTTGTGGTGCGGGCATCTTGCCCGCATAAATTGTACTACACTCTAGCTAAATATAATCTAACTTTTATGGCGTTGCTGAATTGGGGTATAAAATTGAAAAATAAAAAAAATGAAACTCCTACTCTCTGCGACTGGAGCGACTCTGCGTGAAATAAAATCATACTCTTAATCAGCAACGCCACTTTTATCTTAGCTTTTATTTGAGCTTTTATGTGAGTTTAATTTCTGCTTTCAAAACAGTTTGATCATGAGTATGTGAAATCTGAAAACCGAGTTTTTTACATACTTGCTGCATCACTGAATTATCAGCTAAGATGTCAGCATAGATACAGCATATTTTCTCATTTTTACCAACTTCTAGTAATTTCCTGAGTAATTCCGTACCCAAACCTTGATATTGAAACTTATCACTCACAAGTATAGCAAATTCCGCGCTTTTATTTCCATGTGATTTACTTAATCTTCCTACTGCTAATATTTCCCTGTTTTCTGTTTCAGGATTTTGGTATTCTGCAACTAAGGCCATTTCTCTGTCATAGTCAATAAAACACATTCTGGTGAGTCTTTCATGGGTAATACGTTGACTCAATTTAATTAAGTGAAAATAGCGGAAATAGACACTTTCTGCTGATAGAGTTTTGTGAAACTCTACCATTAATGGTTCGTCTTCAGGACGAATAGGACGAATAATAATTGCTGTGCCATTTTTCAATTGCCAATTACTAATATATTGACTAGGATAGGGACGAATTGCTAATTTTGGTAATTGATTTTCTGTCAGATCAGAAGAATGTAAAACTATTCTAGCATCTAATGCTATTAATCCTCTAGGATTTTCTGGAGTTGGAGGAAAAGCTAATAATGGATTAATATCAATTTCTTTAATGTCTGGTTGTTCTACGACTAATTGACTAAATTCTACCATTAATTGTTCAAGAGCAGAAATATTAATACTTTTGCGTCCTCTGACTCCTGACAATGCTTGATAAATTTTTGTTTGTTCCATCATTCGTCGTGCTAGAGTAGTATTAAGAGGAGGAAGTGCCAGGGAACTGTCCTGAAATATTTCTACTAATTGTCCTCCAGTACCAAATAATAATACTGGTCCAAATTGGGGATCTAAACTACTACCAATAATCAATTCATAACCATCGGTTTTTACCATTGGTTGTACAGTAACACCAAGAAAATCTTCTGCTTTTCCTTTCTGTTTTACTGATATTTCAATATTCTCATAAGCAAGTTTTACAGCTTCCCCATTTTGTAAATTTAACTGCACACCTCCCACATCAGTTTTATGGGTAATTGTTTGAGAATATAGTTTTAAAACCACTGGATAACCAATATTTTCTGCACATTTGACGGCTTGGTCTGCACTTTTAGCAATGCAGCCAACAACCACAGGAATACCATAAGCGGCTAAAATTTCCTTAGATTCAAATTCCGTAAGAATTGTTCTTTTTGCTGTTCTTGCACCTTGAATAATATTGGCAATATTAGCACAATTACGAGTATTGACATCACAAATTAATGTTGGTAAAACTGGAGTTTCATAAATACCGCGCAGGTTATAACTCGACTTCCACATATAACTAAATACCCGCGCGGCCGCGTCAGGATAAGCATAAGTGGGAATACCTTGACTATTCAGAATTTGTTCTCCGGCTGCCACATCATTACCACCCATCCAACTAGCTAAAATCGGCTTATTAGACAGTTGGGCGTAGGCTTTTAATTGTACTGCAATTTGCGTAGGATCTGTCATAGATTGGGGTGTTAAAATCACTAATAAACCGTCACTATTGGGATCTTTGGTAACAATTTCTAAAGCTTTTTGATAACGTTGAGGATCAGCATCTCCTAAAATATCAATAGGATTATTATGACTCCATTGTGGTGGTAAAATTTCATTTAAAGAATTCATAATTTCGGGAGAAATAGTTGCTAATTCTCCACCATTTTCAATTAAAGTATCTGTTGCTAATACTCCTGGACCACCAGCATTAGTTAAAATCGTCAACCGTGAACCCTGGGGACGGGGTTGTTTTGCTAATACTTCCGACATATCAAATAAATCAGAAATACTATTTACTCGTAATACCCCACAACGACGAAAAGCTGCATCTAAAACAGCATCACTTCCTGTTAATGCACCCGTATGAGAAGCTGCGGCTTTAGCTGCGGCTGCGGTACGACCAGCTTTAATCACAATTATCGGTTTTGTTAAAGCCACTTCTCGCGCTGCTGACAGAAAAGAACGGGCATTTCCAATAGATTCCATATAAATTATAATACTTTTTGTTTGAGGATCATCACCCAGATAATAAATTAAATCACCCCAACCAATATCTAACATTGAACCGATAGAAATAAAGGCACTAAAACCAACATTTTCTTTTAAACTCCAGTCTAGAATTGATGTACATAAAGCCCCACTTTGGCTGATAAAACCGACATTTCCCGGACGCGCCATTTGACTAGCAAAAGTAGCATTTAACCCCGAAATTGGATTCATTACTCCTAAACAATTAGGACCAATAATTCTAATTTTTCCTCTTTGTGCTTGTTGCAGTATTTCCTGTTCTAAAACTAGACCTTTTTCTCCTGATTCCTTAAAGCCAGCAGAAATAATAATTGCACCTTTAATTCCTGCTTCAACACAATCAGAAATAATTTTGGGTACAGTTGGTGCAGGGGTAACAATAACAGCTAAATCAATTTTTTCAGGAACATCAAATATAGTAGGATAAGCCTTAATTCCTAATACACTATGACGGTAAAGACTAATAGGAAAAACAGTCCCTCCAAAGGGATTAGTAATTAAGTTCCATAGTAAGGTGCGTCCCACACTTCCAGGTTTTTCAGTAGCACCAATTACGGCTACAGTTTGCGGTTTAAATATAGCATCTAAGGGATTAATTCTGCTCACTTGCAAGATATCATGAGCTTTATCGCTAGTTTTATGAGTAAATATTTCCATAGGTAACTCCGAGGGATTTGTAGTTAATTTTGTAGTTAATTTTGTAGTTAATTTTGTAATTAATTTTTATATTATATCGTTTCCCAGTCTCAAGTAGGATTTTATCCTTTACCAATAATATTAATTATTTTATTTAAAGCTATATTAATTCCTATTTCTGCTATGGGAGAAAGACAATCTCCTAATTCAAAATTAACCCCTGGTACTGTGACTAACCAAGCAGTTGGACAATAACCATAGAGGTATTTAGTCAAAGATAAAAGCGATCGCGGATTACCAATATGTCCTAACATCATATTAGATATAATATCAGATATTGTATTAGATTCACTGGGCAATATAGATTCAACTTCCACATTTTCCGATTTTGAAATCATCATAGCATCTACAAAAATTGCTAAATTCACATTTGCTAAATTTGCTGCTAATTCTGGAGTAAGTTGCTGAACTGCAAGAGATTGTACATTAGATAAATGCCAAGAATTGATAATATTTGCGACTTTTTGACCAATAGCATCATCACTGCGTAATTCATTGCCATAACCAATTATAATTGTAGTTATGCTCATTTTTATTAATTCCTTTATAAATTTATGTAAATAGGGTATTTATTTTTCGGCTAATCAGTTATATAATACGTTCAGGTGTATTTATAAAACCTGTAAAAATTTTAAATAAATTGCGAGGCTGTTTTATGCCTGAAATCAATTTTCAAAAGTCAATTAATAGTGCTGCTAAAATTGTAGAAGAATATGCAGCGGGAAAAAGAGATTTTGAAAGAGCAGAATTAAGCGACGCTAATTTCCATGGTTTGGACTTAAAAGGCTCTAATTTCAGCTATGCTGATTTGAGCAAAGCTAACCTCAGCGACGCTAATTTGCGAGGATGTGATTTAAGTTTTAGTGATTTGAGTCAAGCTAATTTACAAAATACAGATTTGCGAGGAGCAATGTTATTTTCTGCAAATTTACGTACAGCTAATTTACAGGGGACGCATTTAGAAAAAGCAGATTGTGATCATAATACCCGGTTTCCCGCAAATTTTGACCCTATTGTAGCAGGTGTAAACATGAGTCAAAACTCAGTATAAATACTAGTACGGCTGCTATAGCCGTTTATTATTTATACTGGTAATATTGTGGTAATATTGTAAATTGTCAGATATCCCCCATTATATCACTTGACAATTAGAATAACATATTTTCTCAATTTTGGCAAATTTTAATTTTATAACTTAATTTTTCCCTGGAAATACTTTAGTTAGATCTAAAATTAATTCCGGGAAAGATGGCAATTTGACAGACTCATTAGGGAGGATAATTGATTTATGACGATAGCCAAATGTACCTTGTATATCTTGATATGGTTCACTGTAGCATTCTAAATGATAGACGATTAAGTTAAAGATCCAATAATCTGAAATACCGGCTTCTGCATATAGAGGTAACTTTACTTCTTGATCATATTTTAAAAATGAATCAGCTACTTCAATAACTAAGAAAATATCAGATGGTGTAGGATGATTTACAAAATAATCATCAGGTCTATTTTTAACAATTACTAAATCTGGTTCTGGTTCACTATTATTATTGATAACAATAGGTTCTTGTCCACGAATAGTAGCTTTTTCATCTAGAAGTTTAAATAACTCTTTATATAAACGAGTATTACAAACAGAATGTGGTCTACCTTTTGCAGCCATTTTGATAATTTCACCTTTAATTAGTTCAACTCTGTCATCTTCTGTGAAAAAGTCAAGTTCTGCTAGACGGTGATATTCAGTTATAGTAAAGCGTTTAGCAGTAGTAAGAGTCATAAAAATTAGAAATTTGGGTAATATGAGTTTGAGCTATCCTATTGGAGTTAGATTATATCACATTATATCATAATATCATATAAATAATCAAAAAACCCAAGATCCCCGACTTTTTAAAGCAGTCGGGTAACTAATACATACTAATCACGACAAATTTGATTAATTACAGTGCCATTTTTATTTACTACTTCTATGAATAAAGGCATTTGTCCCATAGCGTGAGTAGAACAACTCAAACAAGGATCAAAAGCCCTAATTCCGGCTTCGACACGGTTTAAAATGCCTTCTTTTATTTCTCCTCCTTGGATAAAATGACGGGCAATTTGGGCAACCGTGCGATTCATTGCTAAGTTATTTTGACCAGTAGCAATAATCAAATTTACTTTTAACATTAAACCGTTTTCATCAACTTGATAATGATGGAATAATGTTCCCCTTGGTGCTTCACTTACACCCACAGATTCCAAGCAATTAATCCCTGCTTCTGCCCGGAGACGAGTTGATAAAATATCAGGATCATCTAAGATAATTTCTATATGTTCAATGGCTGCTAAAATTTCAATTAACCGGGCATAATGATAGAAAAATGATGATTTAACAGTGCCATTTTCATAACTACGAAATTCTCTTAATTCTGCGTCGGCTAAAGATGTACCAATATGACTACAAATATTCAATCTAGCCAAGGGTCCAACACGGTACATTCCACTATCTAAACGACAATGATCACTGCTATCGGGATAACCCAAAGGAAGATAATAAGGTGATTTTAAATAAGAGTCTGCTTGCACCGCTTCACCGATAAATTGATGATAGTTATTGGGGTCAAGTTTATCAGCAACAATATTCCCGACACTATCAACAAAGCGGATATATCCATCATAAGTTGACCATAAACCATCAGCACTGACTAAACCCATAAATAAACTGGGAAAATTACCAAAAGTTTTAACTTCTTTTTGATAAATTTTTAACAACTTTTTAAACAACTCAATAGCATTAATTACCGTAGATTTTGCTTCAGGAATTCGTTGCTGAATATGGGTGCGATTTTCTTGGGTTAAAGGGTGACTTACCCCACCAGGAACAGCCCAGGAAGGATGGATTTTTTTCCCTCCTAATAACTCAATAATTTCCTGTCCAAATTGCCGTAAACGAATACCACCTCTGGCTAATTCTGGTTCAGCAGCAATTAAACCAAAAATATTCCGTTTTTCTGGTGCGCTATCCATGCCTAATAATAAGTCGGGAGCGCTGAGGTGAAAGAAGCTGAGAGCATGGGATTGGACAATTTGACCCAAATTGATCAAACGACGTAATTGAGAGGCTATTTTGGGGATTTTCACCGCTAAAATCCCATCTCCTGTTTTGGCTGAAGCTAACAAGTGACTTACCGGACAAATACCGCAAATTCTCGCAGTAATTCCCGGCATTTCTGGGAAAGGACGACCAACACAAAACTTCTCAAAACCGCGAAATTCAGTTACATGAAATCGAGCATCATTTACTTGACCTTGATCATCCAAATAAATGCTAATTTTGGCGTGGCCTTCAATACGAGTTACGGGGTCAATAATGATTGTTTTCATAATTAATATGTAATTGTTAATAATAAACAATTGTAACAATTGTAGGTTGGGTTGAACAACGTCAAACCCAACAAAATATTCGATAATGATCATATGTAGGTTGGGTAGAACAACGTCAAACCCAACAAAATCTTTAATAATGATTATATGTAGGTTGGGTTGAACAACGTCAAACCCAACAAAATCTTTAATAATGATCATATGTAGGTTGGGTAGAACAACGTCAAACCCAACAAAATCTTTAATAATGATTATATTGGATTTCCTTTGTAGGTTGGGTAGAACAACGTCAAACCCAACAAAATATTCGATAATGATCATATGTAGGTTGGGTAGAACAACGTCAAACCCAACAAAATATTCGATAATGATCATATGTAGGTTGGGTTGAACAACGTGAAACCCAACAAAATCTTTAATAATGATTATATTGGATTTCCTTTGTAGGTTGGGTAGAACAACGTGAAACCCAACAAAATATTCGATAATGATCATGTTGGGTTTCCTTGCGTCAACCCAACCTACCTATAGTAATTACAAATCATAAATTCTAGATTCTGCTAATTCTGGGTATTCATCACAATAATCTTCAAAAGCAGTTTTTAGGGGTTTTTCGGCGCGTTGGTGAGCAATTTCGGCTTGTATTTCTTCTACCACATCCCAAGCGGCTGCACATTTTGTGGAATTAATACCTTTGTCTACACAAACAATGCGAGCTTTTTTAATTTCATCTTGTAATTCTTGTTCTAATAAAAATGAGCGTGGTTGTTCTAAACAACTACTCCGGGCTAAAATATCAGTTAAGGAAATAATTCCTAATAGTTTACCACTAATTACAGGCGCACGTCGCAAATGATAATTAGCAAATAATCTGGCTACATATTCTAAACCTAATTCTGGATTGACAACAATACAAGGTTTAGTCATAATTTCATAAACGCGGACTTTATTCGGGTCTTTGCTATAGGAAATTACTTTATAAACAATGTCACTTTCTGTGATAATGCCATAAGCATCTTGTTCATGACGACGATCTACAATTAATGCTCTCCAGTCTCTAGAACGCATTAAATCAACTGCTTCTTTTACTGTTGCTGAACTGCGAATCATTGCTACATCTTTAGTCATGACATCAGCTGCTGTTAACATAATTTACCTCCAAGATAATTAATTGATAATTAATTAAAAATCCAAAATCCAAAATCCAAAATCCAAAATCCAAAATCCAATTAACCAAATTTAATCATTTCTCGGCCGATAATTTGCGGCTTTTCTCCTTTTAATAATGGTGCAATTGCGGCGCGAATACGATCTGCTGAAGGTGGACAACCGGGTAAATAAATATCAACTGTTACTACTTTATGTACAGGGACAACTTTATCTAATAAGGGGGGAACAATTCCAGGGGAATTAGGGATTTGTTGATGAATATTAGCCCCTTGAATATAAGCCAATTGTAAAGCCGGTTCTGCACCACCAGCAAGATTGCGTAAAGCGGTAACATTACCAGTAACAGCACAATCACCAAAGGAAATTATGATTTGAGTCCGTTCTCTAATTTTGTAAATTAATTCTAAATGTTCTTCATTGGCTATAGCTCCTTCAACTAATACTAAATCTACCTTTTCTGGATATTCTTTAATATCAGCAATGGGACTATAAACTATATCTACTTGTGCTGCTAAATCTATTAACCATTCATCTAAATCTAAGAAAGACATATGACAACCGGAACACCCACCTAACCACACCGTTGCTAATTTGATTTTAGTCATTTTTTTAGATATTTAAAATTCATGTATTTCTCCCTTTGCGCCTCTGCGCCTCTGCGTGAGATACTAGATATTAAAAATTCCATTGTTTTTTAGTTCGTGCAGTGACTAAAAATTCGATTTTACCCCGATCATGTTTCATTTCACTAACACTTGAACCTTTATCAAATAAAGCTCCTGTGGGACAGGCATTAACACATTTACCACAAGAAGTACAAGTTTGAGAAGTTCCCCAGGGTTGGTTTAAATCAGTAATAACATGAGATTTTGATCCTCTTCGGGCCATATCCCAAGTATGAGCGCCTTCAATTTCATCACATACTCGTACACAGCGAGTACAAAGCACACAACGATTATGATCAATGCCAAAAAGATCATGAGAAGTATCAACAGTTCGCTGAGGAAATTGATATTCTAAGCGCAGATGATCCATACCCATTTCTATTGCTAAATCCTGTAATTCACAATTACCATTAGCAACGCAAACTGAGCAGGTATGATTACCTTCAGCAAATAACATTTCTACAATTATCCGCCGATATTTCTGCAAGCGATCGCTATTTGTAGTTATTTCCATTCCCTCTATTGCTTTTGTCATACAAGCAGGTTGTAATTTATTACTTCCTACAATTTCCACTAAACATAAACGACAAGCGCCTACATCTCCCACACCTGCTAAATGACATAATGTAGGAATATGAATACCTGCTTCTAGTGCTGCTGTCAATAAGGTTTCATCTTCACGAGCGCTAACTAATTCTCCATCTATTGTTAAAGTTTTTACAGACATAATGATTTGTTTATAGGTAATAGGTAATAATTAATGACCAATGACTAATTGCAAATACTCATCACGAAAATAACGCAAAGTGCTAAAAACTGGATTTGGTGCAGACTGTCCTAAACCACATAAACTAGTATTTTTGACCAGATCACTAAGTTCCTCAAGTAAATCTAAATCAGCCAGTGAACCTTCTCCCTTGGTAATCTTCGTTAATAAACCGTATAATTGCACAGTACCAACGCGACAAGGAATACACTTACCACAGGATTCATCCATGCAAAATTCCATAAAAAAGCGTGCCACATCTACCATATTTGTGGTTTGATCCATAACAATCATCCCCCCAGAACCCATAATTGAACCCAAGGCCGTTAAAGATTCATAATCTACTGGTGTAGCAAAAGCGGAAGCGGGAATACATCCCCCTGAAGGACCACCCGTTTGTACAGCTTTAGCAATACCACCGTCGGGAACACCTCCTCCCATGTCTTCAACAATTTCCTGTAAAGATGTCCCCATTGGCACTTCTATTAAACCCGTATTACGTATTTTCCCTGCTAAGGCAAATACCTTTGTCCCTTTGCTTTTATTCATACCAATACTGGCAAACCACTCTGCACCTTTACGGATAATGGGCGCAATATTGGCAAAGGTTTCCACATTATTAATTAAGGTGGGATAGCCCCATAAACCGGACTCAGCAGGGTAAGGAGGACGGGGATGAGGGACACCACGTTTACCCTCAATAGAAGCCATTAAAGCCGTTTCCTCACCGCAGACATAAGCCCCAGCCCCAATGCGGATTTCCACTTTAAAATCAAAGGGAGAATCAAATATCTGCGCACCTAAAAATCCCAAGTGTTGGGCTTGACGAATGGCAATTTCTAGGCGTTTAATAGCCAGAGGATATTCGGCTCTAACATAAATATAGCCTTGATTTGCCCCAATGGCGTAGGCGGCGATCGCCATTCCTTCCAAAATTCGATGGGGATCACTTTCCAATACACTCCTATCCATAAATGCACCGGGATCACCCTCATCAGCATTACAAATCACAAATTTTTTCTCAGTATGAGATTTGGCCACAGTTCCCCATTTTAAACCAGTGGGATAACCAGCACCTCCGCGTCCCCGTAAACCGCTTTTGGTAATGGTTTCTACCACCTCCGTGGGCTTCATTTCCCGCAGCACTTGGTAAAGGGCTTGATAACCCTCAGACCCAATATAAGCTTGAATCCGTTCGGGGTCAATTTTACCACTATTTTCTAGGACTATGGGCAATTGGCGACTAAAAAACGGCTGGTTTAAATCACCTTCTTGTAAATTTGTTACTTCTCCATTTAACCCGCGAATAATTTCTGGAACATTTAGCGGGGTGACTTTTTCATACAACTTTGATTTTAGAGGATTTGCCCAATTTTCCACCTGTACCAAGGGTCCTTGACAACAAAGACGCATACAACCCACAGCCGTAACTTGCACAGTATCCTGTAAATTCCCGGCTTTGATAACTGCTTCTAAATTGTCCTTAACAGCTTGGGAATCAGAAGACAGACAAGCCGCAGCAGTACAACAGCGAATTTCTACAGATTTTCGCGCAGAAAGTTCTTTTTCGGCAATTTCTAATAATTCATTTAGTTCCATTGTGCCACCATGATCTGACTTTTTCGCACACTGACTCTGGGGTTTGATTACCTAAAACCACACCATCCAAGACCACCGCCGGTGCAACTCCACAAGCCCCTAAACACCTAGCTATCATTAAAGAAATTTGACAATCTGTTGTAGTTTCTCCCGCGTGAATTTGCGTAAGGTTTTCCACCTGTGTTAAAATAGCTTGAGAGTTTTTAACATAACAAGCAGTACCCGTGCAAACCACACATTTATGAACTCCTTTTGGTGCTAGGGAAAACAAATGATAGAAAGTAGCTACTCCATAAACCTGACTCGGTGGTAATTTCAGGCTATGGGCAATATAAAGCAATAAATCCGCTTCCAAATAACCAAATAATTCAGAAGCACGATGTAGAATTTCAATGAGTGCATCTTGTTGATATTGATGACGCTTAATAGTAGCCTCTAATATCTTTAAACGCTTATCTCCTGAAGAACATGAAACAGCAGTTATCATATCTTCCTTTCCCTAAATTCCTCAGACTCTTCGCACCTCTGCGCCTCTGCGCCTCTGCGTGAGAAAAAATTTATACCAACCAAAACCCAGGCGATCGCCAATTTTTATACCAGTTACCTCCGCACCAACTTGAGTAACATTCCCTACTACTTCATGACCTGCTACCAGGGGAAATTTACTCACATTCCAGTCATTATCTCTCATGTGAATGTCAGTATGACACAGTCCATTATGGGTAACTGCGATTTCGACATCATTGTTACCTAAAGGTGCTGGTTCATATTCCCAGGGTTGCAGCTTTTCCCCTGGTTTTAAAGATGCGTAGGCTTGGAATTTTAATTCTACCATTTTGATCATCCTTTGGTTAAATAAGAGTAATTACTGATTACTTACTACTTCTTGCTCTTGTGTTTTAGCACTTACAGGCAAATGTATAATCTGCACTGAACAAGTAGCATGATGTAAAACATAGTTACTCTGACTACCGAGAAAAAACTCCGCCAGTCCAGAACGTCCTCGTCTTCCCATCATAATTAGATCAGCATTCCAAGTTCTGGCCAATTCACAAATCATTCTTCCCGGATTACCATTATTTTGAGTAAATTCCGTATTAACACCTGCTGTATTGGCTTGGCTAGTAAATGACTGTAACATCTGCAAACCTTCATTTTTAAATTTTTCCCAGTGTTCTTGGTATAATTTAAAGCTTCCCTCGTTCCACCCTGGATAATAGTCAATATTCGGGAAAATCAGGGCTTCGGGACTACCATCTTCTTCATGTGATAAAACGTGCAATAGCATTAACTCGGCATCAGTTAACTTTGCTAAAGATAGGGCTTGATTAAAAACTTCTATACCCATTTCTGAGCGATCTAATGCTGCTAAGATTCGGTTAAACATCATACCTCAATATTAAATTGCTAATGAATTAGCCCTAAACCCACCTTATACAGGAAATCACAAAATTGCATCTTATCTCAGATAGATTCACAAAAATTAAAATTTATTTCTCAGTAGCAATAATGTGTAGATCTATATTTTTGTCTCCGATTAACTCCAATAGTCGTTCTGTAAAAGAGCGTTTAAAAAATCTTTTCCATCGCGGCTGCTGACTTTCGCCAATAACAATCTGGGTGATATGATTAGTTGCGGCAACTTGAGCGATCGCTTTAGGTATATTGTAGCTCTTAATATGAAGAAATTCCCCAGTAAATTCTCGGCACATTTTCTTACAAGTATCAATATGTAAACTTTCTTCTTTACTGAGAAAACGGTCAGGATTAGCAATAAATAATGTATAAAATCTGGCATTCATATAATTCGCCAATCGCGCTCCACGCCGTAATAATTGAATCGAATTGGGATAAGTAGATACACATACTAAAACTCGTTCATGGACATTGCGAACTTGTTGGGAGGAAATAGAGGTATTTGCTTCTTCTTCAACGGTATCAGCAACTTCTCTTAATGCTAATTCCCGTAAAGCAATGAGGTTACGACGCTGAAAAAAGTTTTCTAAAGATTGCTGGATTTTATCAGCAGTATAAATTTTACCTTCCCGCAGCCGCTCTTCTAGAGTTTCTGGAGTAACATCAATTACAACAACAGCGTCCGCTTCATCTAAGAGAATATCGGGAATGCGTTCTCGCACCACAATACCCGTAATTCTAGCTACTAAATCATTCAAACTTTCCAAATGTTGAATATTGACAGTAGAATAAACATCTATACCCGCAGCTAAAATTAATTCTACATCTTGATAGCGTTTTTCTCTGGGTGAACCTGGTATATTTGTATGCGCTAATTCATCAACTAACACCAATTGGGGAGAACGAGTTAAAATTGCTTCTGCGTCCATTTCCAGAAGGTTAATATTTTTGTGAATACTGGCTTTTTTAGGAATTACCTCCAGACCTTCTGCTTTTACAGCCGTTTCTTTGCGTCCGTGAGTTTCTAAAACGCCAATAACAACATCAATACCCTCTTGTTTAAGTTGATGTCCTTCCTCTAGCATTCTGTATGTTTTCCCTACACCAGGGGCCATACCAATAAATATTTTATGCTTTCCCCTTTTCGACGGGGAAATATTGTAACTTTCAGGAGGTAGACTAGAGCCTTGGAACATAAATTAAATTCAATATTGATAATTTTCCCCTTTTGTGCATTTTTACATATCTATAAAAATAATAATTTTCGTAAAGATTCCCAAGTATGTATATTAAAATATGAGAGACTATAAAAAATTTTGATTTAAGACTTGGGTTATCAACCCCGTCTTGCTAAAGACGGCTTTTAGTATCATCATATTTCGTGGGAGATTAATCAACCACACCGGGATAAGTTCCCAAAGATTCAAGTGTAGTATCGAGGTTGGCTTTCAGAATATGGAAACATTAGAATTCATCATTTATCCAGACGGTCGAGTTCAAGAAAAAGTCACCGGTATTATCGGTGTCTCTTGTGCTGAAGTCACAGCAGCTATAGAAGCCCAGCTAGGAAGAGTGTTGAGTCATGAGCCAACTTCTGAGTTTTTTGCCACGAACAACACAGAAAATACTGTGACGAATACGCAAAAAGTCCACAGCCAATGGTAAATTATCCAACCAATTAATTTTTTTTTGATTACAAACCACTATGTCACACTTTAGCCAAATCAAGACACAAATCCGCAATCTGGAATCCTTGCAAGATGCCCTTTCCGCCTTGGGAATAGACTGGAAACATGGACCTGGTGAGGTACGCGGTTATCGTGGTCAAACTCAGTCCGCAGAAGTCACAATTGAGCAGGAAAATGGTTATGATATCGGTTTTAGATGGAATGGTCAAGAATATGAATTAGTTGCAGATTTACAATATTGGCAGCAAAATCTATCTGTAGATGGGTTTTTGCGTCAAGTTACTCAAGGTTATGCCTATCAAACGGTAGTTAAAGAAACTACTAAGGTAGGTTTCCAAGTAGCTGAACAACAACAAAATGAAGATGGTTCTATCCGCCTAATAGTACAACGCTGGAGTACCTAATGTTTGAGTTCCTGCCGCCACAAGAAGCACAAGAAGACCACCGTTCCGGCTTAGAACCAGAACTGGGGAGTTTTTGGCAAGATATTCCTGAACGTTCTGGGTTAGAACCGGAATTAGGCGGTGTAGTTCGGCAGCAAGGCGTTTATGTAGATGAAATTACTTGTATTGGCTGTAAACATTGCGCTCATATTGCCCGTAATACTTTCTTCATTGAAGAAGATTATGGGCGATCGCGTGTAATTCGTCAAGATGCGGACACAGAAGAGATAATTCAAGAAGCAATAGATACCTGCCCTGTTGATTGTATCCACTGGGTTGACTATACTGAACTGAAAAATCTAGAAGCGGACAGAAAATACCAAGTAATTCCTATCGCTGGTTATCCAGTACAACATGGTGTAGCCACAACAGAAAAACGCCGGAAGAAACAAAAGTTACAAAAATCCAGTTCTTAAATTACCCGCAATTTCCGTAATTACGCCAAATAGCACGAAAGTAGGTGTAATTCATCAATTACTCCTACTCCAAAATAGGTTTTATCCCTAGTCCAGGTTGCTTATTAGTCCAATCTTGCCTAAGTAAGTTCTATTTTCCAAATATAAGAAATATAATAAAAAATATACAAAACAATAAAAAAAACTTATAAATCAAAAAAATCTTTTTTTTGTGTTCAAACCCGTTGACTTTTTTCCCTGGAAGTGATATTTTTATAATGGGAATGCGTGCCTAAATAAAAATTTTGCTTACACTCGATTATATTTAATATCAATATCCTACCACAGCTAACCCCGTCCTAGCACCTCTTAATCTGAAAGCGACTTTTAAAAAAATTATTAAATTCTGAAAACTAATAATTTAAACTTATCAATTATTGACAAATATGCAGAAGGAAGGTTTAACAAAGTAATGATTTAGTTGCAGGAATCAGAAGTTAAACGCGGATAAACGCAGATAAACGCGGATATGTACCTCCGTGGATTAGAAAATGCTGTATTTTGGCTGAGAATGACAACAAAGCGGTTGCATAGGTCTTAAAATAAAAAAAGTTTTCTCTAAAGTTGCACACTTCTATAAGCAAGAGAACTGTTTCTAGGGAAACAGTAAATTATTAGTTAGGGTAGTTAGAATTTATGGAAATCATGGAAATTATGGAAATCTCCCCCACTACATCTTAACTGGTGATTAATCACCTGATGGATTGATATTTACCATTGAATTGGGCTAATTTTTGTATTTTATTAGGCAGTAATAATCTCTTAATTCTTACTTAACTAAGGGTTATCAATTGCATAATTGTATTGTTAGAAGTTATCTTGGGTATGCAATGGCGTGCCACTATCATGCAGATGAATTGGATTAGTTTACTAAAAGCACAACAAACTGACTTCTTAAACCGTGTGAAAAAACCGAAAACAGCGGATCTTTCTCTTTTAGAAAGTCGAGTTAGAGGTTATCACAGTGAAGTCATGGCATTTGCGGGGGAGTCATTAACAAAGATTCTCGAATGTTCCCGTCAGCAAGCCGAAATTCTCGCCAAAAATCCGCCACCGATACCTCCAGAATATCCTGAAGCACCTGATTGGATGATTCCCTTTCCTACCTATTTTCAACGTCAAGCAGAGGATTATCTGGTGCGTGAACAAATTGTAGATCAGATGATGACACAACGGTTAGGAAAATTGGTTAGAAAAGTGCCACAAGACACTTTAGAAAATATGATTTTAGATAATGAGGGAAATTTACATAGTCAAAGTAAATTTACTTATTTATTGACTGATAACCCAAAGGTGAGTATTCAAATTCATGTAGCAGATAAAGAAAGTTTTAACAGTATCAAAAAAGATAAAATCCGTTGGTCTGTTAGTCAAGAAGATATTGATAACCACCAGGTATTAATTTTTTTGTGTTTGTTTTATCCAGGAAATACACAATTAGGATACAAAAAACAAACTGTGATTACTGGTTTTTTACCCACAAATCAACTAGAATTTCCAGAATCAAAGATTTATGTAAATCCTAGTAATTTGTTGTATGCAGGAGGATTAAATTGGTATTTACAATCTCTTGGTAAAAAGCAAGATGATGTGCCAATAACTGATGAGAAAACCATAGTAGAAACCATTCAAACCTTGCCATCAAATCATCCAAAAAAGAAGATTATTGGTGATTGGGAATGCTGGCAAACATTGAAAGGACATACTAGAGGTATTAACTGTTTAGCCTATACTATCAAAACTTTGGTAGTTAAAGGAGTAAAGTGTAAAAATGTGAAAACTATCCCGATTTTAGCTAGTGGTAGCAGGGGAGAAACAAAATTATGGGATTTAGCTAAAGGTGAATTAATTGAGACATTATCAGAATATCCTTGGGTGGTTTCTGACTTAGTAGATGAAGTTAATTCCTTGGCTTTTAGTAGGGACGGGCAAACATTAGTCACTGTAGGTGCAGATTCCACAGTGAAAATTTGGCATACAGGGGCGTTAGACCTAATTGATATCCTGCATAAACATCGTGGAGATGTGCGTTGTGTGGCGTTTACACCCGATGGTAAAATGTTAGCTACTAGTGGCCATGATCGAAAAATTTTGTTTTGGAATTTGCGCGATCGCCAAGTTGAAAATACGCTATATTTAGATGATACAGCTGCCCATTCCATGGTATTAAGTCAAGATGGCAGAATTTTGATTACAGGTAGCTATCGCAAAATCAAAGTATGGGAAACATCCTCAGCACAAAATCAGAAAAATTCCCAAGATACACAACCAATATACACCCTGATGGGTCATTCTCACATTGTTAGTTCTTTGGCTATTAGCAGTGATGCTAAATTTTTAGTCAGTGGTAGTCAAGATCAAACTATTCGAGTTTGGAATTTAGCCACTGGGGAATTAGTTCGCACTCTCAAAGGACATAAAGATAGTGTAAATGCAGTTGCTTTAAGTCCTAATGAACAAATTATTGCGAGTGGTAGTGCTGATAAAACCATCAAATTGTGGTATTTAGAAACTGGGGAATTATTGGGTACATTTACAGGTCATACTCACAAAGTGACAGCTTTATCCTTTACTGACTCTGGCGAAATGTTAGTCAGTGGAAGTTTAGATAAAACAATTAAAATTTGGCAGCGAAGTTAGATAAAAACTGCGGTTGTCTCTACCAGTTTGTGCCATTTGCAAAACTGGTACAAATTTTGTAACAATAACTACTGTATTTCCTGACCTTTTGGTAACTTTAATTGAGTACAGTTACCGAACTGGTAAGTTACTCTCACACCATTTTTTATAAATACATATAATTGTTTTATTAGCAAGTCATTAAAAGGTGGAAAATATGCAAACATATCATCAACAAAAAGATAGTCCTGCTTGGGTTTTTCAAACATGGGCGGCTTTTATTCTGTCTATTTCTATGACTACCTTTGGTATTGTCAATTTACCTGTAGATAATTGGATAAAAGGATTTATGGGAATGGGTTTAGCTTTTTCTGTTGGTTCTACTTTTACTTTGGCAAAAACTACCAGAGATCTGCACGAAATGAAAAAGTTAACTTCCCGAATTGAAGAAGCAAAAGTAGAGAAATTACTTTCTCAACATGATGTGATTTTGAAATAATAATTTTTTGTCATAACTGGCTAAAAGAATCAGAAAAATCAGAGTTCAATTTAAGCAATGGTGACTAAAAGTCGCGGCTATAAAAACAAAGTTCACATCATGTGGACTAATAATTAAGGATTTGAAACCCAGTGCACTGGGTTTTATATTTGTAGATGGGGTTTTCTAACAGTTTATTTAATCTTAACTAATTTTCAAGATTATCGTTATTAATATGTTAATAATATAATTATGCTTTCTAGTTACCAACTATGACTATAGCCACTGAACGCCAGATTACACTAGAAGATTTTATCAAATTGCCAGAAACTAAACCAGCATCAGAATTTATTAACGGGGAAATCCTACAAAAACATAAGCCACAAGGTGAACACAGCTTAATTCAGACTACTTTTATTGAAGTTGTCAATGGACTCACTAGAAGTCAAAAAATTGCCATAGCCTTCCCAGAACTACGTTGTACTTTTGGTGGTAGTACCATTGTGCCTGATATTGCGGTGTTCCGGTGGGAGAGAATTCCCAAAACTGAATCTGGGAGAATTGCTAACCGTTTTGAAATTCATCCTGACTGGGTAATAGAGATTCTTTCTCCTGAACAACCACAGAAAAAAGTCTTAACTAAATTATTGCATTGTTCCCGCCATGGAACTGAATTAGGTTGGTTATTAAACCCAGAGGAAGAAAGTGTATTGGCTGTCTTTCCTGGACAAAAAATAGAAATATATGAAGGTGATGATAAATTACCAGTTCTAGAAAATATAAATTTAGAATTAACAGTTCAAGAAATTTTTGGCTGGTTGAGTTTTGGTTGAGTTTTGGTTGAGTTTTAATTCATAATTATTAAAGGCGGGATTTTCCCGCCTGAGAGGTTGTCTTAAAAGTTTATGGCTAACGCCACGCTACGCTATCGGCGAATATAATAGAGACTAGGGTACGCTTTGTAAACGCTACTACACAAGCAAATTCCACCTGGGTGGACTAAGGAAAAATTAAGGATTTGAAACCTGCGTAGGCAGGTTTTGTCTGTATAGATGTGATTTCTAATCGCCCTTAGACTTTTCAAACATCCTCTGAATATTAAAACTGTTGCAAAAAGCGTAAATCGCTATTATACAAACGACGAATATCATCAATTTGATGTAACACCATTGCAAAACGTTCTACACCAAAACCGGCAGCAAAACCGCTATAAACTTCAGGATCATAACCTACAGATTTCAAAACATTGGGGTCAACCATACCACAACCCATGACTTCTAACCAACGTCCTTTCCACTGTAAATCTACTTCAGCCGAAGGTTCAGTAAAAGGAAAATAACTGGCGCGAAAACGAATTGGTAAATCACCAAATATTGATTGTAAAAATATCTTGACAGTTCCTTTCAAGTCTGTAAAAGTTAGTCCTTCATCTATGGCTAAAAGTTCAATTTGATGGAAAACGGCTGAGTGGGTCGCATCTACATCATCTCTGCGATATACCCGACCTGGGGCAACAACTCGAATGGGTGGTTCTTCCTTTTCCATGTAGCGAATTTGCACCGATGAAGTATGAGTTCGCAGTAAATTACCATCTGGTAAATAAAAGGTATCCTGCATATCGCGGGCTGGATGATCTGGGGGGGTATTCAGAGCTTCAAAATTGTAGTAATCTGTTTCCATTTCCGATCCTTGGGCAACAGTGTAACCCATGCCGACAAAGATATCTAGGGTTTGGTCAATTATACCATTGAGGGGATGAATGCGACCTTGGGGACGGTAAATACCGGGCATGGTGACATCTATAGTTTCAGCCTCTAGCTGTGCCTGAATTTGCGCCGCTTCTAAAAATGTGCGTTGCTGGTCAAGGCTGTTTTGAATAGCTTCTTTAACAATATTAGCGATCGCCCCAATCTTAGGACGTTCTTCTGCACTCATTTGCCCCATACTTCGCAATAACGCCCCCAATTGCCCCTTTTTACCCAAGTAGTTAACTCTGAGTTCTTCTAGGCGTTCTAGGGTATCAGCAGAGGCGATAGCCGTTTCTCCTTCTTGGCGTAATGCTAAAAGTTGATCCTCTAAATTGTTAGTCATTAGTTATTAGTCGTTAGTTATTAGTCATTAGTCTATAGTAGGGGACAGGGAACAGAGAACAGGGAACAGGGAACAGGGGACAGGGAACAGAGAACAGGGAATGGTGAAGAGATAATAGGCAAGAATAACAACAGACAACGGATAACGGACAACTGACAACTAACAACTAACAACTAACAACTAACAACTGACAACTGACAACTGACATAATGAAATTACTAATTAGTAACGATGATGGAATTTCTGCTTTGGGTATTCGTACCTTAGCCAACACCTTAGCAGCAGCGGGTCATGAAGTGACAGTAGTTTGTCCAGATCGAGAGAGGTCGGCAACAGGACATGGATTAACCTTACTACAACCAATTCGCGCCGAAATAGTAGAATCTGTTTTTGATCCTGATATTAAGGCTTGGGCTTGTGATGGTACACCTTCAGATTGTGTAAAATTGGCATTATGGGCTTTATTAGATTCTCCACCCGACTTAGTGCTATCTGGAATTAACCAGGGGGCAAATTTAGGGACAGAAATTCTCTACTCTGGGACTGTTTCGGCAGCAATGGAAGGAGTAATTGAAGGTATTCCTAGTATTGCGTTTAGTTTAACCAGTCATACTCATCAAGACTTTCAACCAGCAGCGAAATTTGCGGAAGTCTTAGTTGCCAAAATTGCCGCCCAACCACTACCAGAATCAATGTTACTTAATGTTAATGTTCCTCCTATATCCTGGGAAGAAATTGCTGGTGTTACCTTGACCAGACAATGTATCAGACGCTACGTAGATGTTTTTAATAAGCGAACTGATCCCAGAGGTAAAACTTACTACTGGTTAACTGGAGAGGTGATAGAAAATGTAGAACCACCTCTAGAGTTAAATTTACCAAAGGACATCCCTCTTGATATTCATGCCATTGAAAAGAATTATATTAGCATTACGCCTTTACAGTATAATTTGACCTATGGCTATGGACTGAATCAATTATCTACATGGGAATTTAACCCCTAACTTTACACATATTTGATATTTGTCAGAAACACATTTTCAAAAATTAAATGTGTATTTCCTAGAACCTTTGTTTCGACCTGACCTAGAAATGTCATTTTTACCCATTTCAGGTTTATTTTAGAGCGAAGATTGGAATGGTGATAAAATGGGGATAAAATATTGGGTATTTTAATAACAATCTAAACTCAAACTAAATCCCGGTAAGATATCTTCTCCTAATAATTTTGTAGGTAGATTTCGCAATTCTACATCTTTTCCTAAACGATAAATTTCTACTTCTTGCTGTTGAGGATTGATTAACCATGCCAGTTTTACTCCTGCATCCATATATTCTTGCATTTTCTGACGCAGAGTTTTTAAGTCATCTGTTGCTGACCTTAATTCAATGACAAAATCTGGTGCAATGGGGGGAAATTTGCGTTTCTGTTCAGGTGTTAATACTTCCCATCTTTGTTTTTTAATCCAAGCTGCATCAGGAGAGCGATCGCCACCATTTGGTAACTTAAATATAGTAGAAGAACTAAAAGTATAACCGAGTCCTGTTTGCCGATTCCAAACACCTAAATCAATAATCAAATCTGCCTCTCGATTACCGCTTTCTCCTCCCACTGGTGGCATAATAATTAATTCTCCGGTTGCAGTGCGTTCAAGTTTTAAATCGCCGTTTTTTTGACATAATTGATAAAACTGTTCATCGCTGAAATTAACAGTATCTAAGTTTAGTTTTAAAGGACTGATAATCATACAACATCACCCATTTTCAATACTAAATTATCGCATTTTAAACTATTTTCACATCTTTATTTTCTGTCTTAACCCAATAATTCATCTACTGCAATATTCAACCCTGGTAGGACAATTTGAGTCCTGACTACCTCACCAGAAATAAACACAAGACGTTGATTTTTAGTAATTACAATAATCCAAAGATTTTCAGGAAAAACCAACCAAACTTCCTCACTTCCTGATTGTAAATATTCTTGAGATCTAGCAATCATATCTTCTGCTAAATCTGTGGGAGAAATAATTTCTGCTACCAGGGGAAAACTTTGAGGTAAAACCGCAGGTTCACCAAATTGGTGTATCAATTCTGGAGTAAGATAAGCAACATCAGGACGACGACCTTGTTGATAAGTGCGACAGGGTGCTTCTGTATAAACTTCTCCACCTTGTTCACTAGAATCTTTATAATTTCTCCAGTAAGTAGCTAGTTTTGCTTGTACCCGACTATGTTTCAGTGTCACTTCTTTTTTCTCCAATAATTCCCCATTTACCCATTCTGTACCCTCTGGGGAATTTTGTATCCAATTTTCTAGGGAATAATTTTTTAATACCTCTTCTTTAATTGGTGTCATTACCATAATCATCTATTCTCCTTTTCAACTTTATCCTTAAATCCTGGACATCCTGATTTTGACAAATAGGACGGGAAAACCCGCCCCTTTAGTTAATACTAATTAACCTAAATTAACCGAAATGTTTGATAATTGCGTCAGCAAATTCAGAACATTTTAAAGGTTCTACAGGTGGTTCAATTAACCGCGCTAAGTCATAGGTAACTTCACCATTTGCTATGGCTGCACCTAATCCTTTTTTAATCAAATCTGCGGCTGCTTGCCATCCCATATATTCTAGCATCATTACACCGGAAAGAATCACAGAACCGGGGTTAATTTTATCTAACCCAGCGTGTTTTGGTGCTGTACCATGGGTAGCTTCAAAAATCGCGCAGGAGTCGCCAATATTTGCCCCTGGACCCATGCCTAAACCGCCAACAATGGCGGCAGCAGCATCAGATAAATAATCACCGTTGAGGTTCATTGTAGCCAGAATAGAATACTCATCTGGACGGGTTTGAATTTGTTGAAAGATACTATCAGCAATGCGGTCATTGACCATGATTTTCTCTTGCCATTTGCCGTTCCCGTGGCTGTCCCAAATTCTATTGAGAACTGTTTCTACTTCTTTGACAATTTGGGCTTTTTTTTCTGGTGTTAAAGCATCAAAACCAGGGTCAATTTGACGCGCGTTTTCTTCTGAGGAAATATTAGGATTTTTCTCCTTATTTCCTAATATCCAAGATTCCCGTTCTGTAACAGTTTCTTGACGAAATTCCGTAGTAGCCAGTTCATAACCCCAGTCACGAAAAGCACCCTCGGTATATTTCATAATATTACCTTTATGTACCAAAGTGACTTGTTGCTTATTTTTAGGCAATAACAAAGCGTGTTTAATCGCCCGTCTCACTAAACGCTGAGAACCAGTTTTACTGATAGGCTTGATACCGATACCAGCATCTAAGGGAATTTGCTTTTTACCGTGTTCTGGGGTAGCGGGTATCAATTCTTCATTAAGAATTTTAATGAGGCGACTACCTATTTCACTACCTTGTTTCCACTCAATTCCCAAATAAATATCTTCCGTATTTTCCCGATAAACAATCACATCCAACTTTTCAGGAGTTTTGTGGGGGGAAGGAGTACCAGCGTAATAACGACAAGGACGCACGCAAGTATACAGGTCAAAGATTTGGCGTAATGCGACATTTAAAGACCGAATTCCCCCACCAACAGGAGTAGTCAAAGGTCCTTTAATCGCTACACCATATTCTTTAATAGCCGTCAATGTATCCTGGGGTAAATACTGATATGTGCCGTATAAATCACAAGCTTCATCACCAGCATAAACCTTAAACCAGCTAATTTTTCTTGTGCCATTATATGCTTTTGCCACCGCAGCATCAAGCACTTTTTCCGTTGCAGGCCAAATATCTATACCCGTACCATCACCACGAATAAATGGGACAATAGGATTTTCAGGAACAACCGGTTCACCATTTTTGAAGGTAATTTTCGCGCCGGTGGTGGGAGGAGTAATCTTTTCGTACATAGTTAACACATTCCAAATAGAAAAAGGGAAAGCAACTTAGAAGTCAGGAGATTTATTCTGTAACCCCTGGATTATGTAACTCCTTAGCTGATAAAGTATTGTGGGCTAGGATTTCACTAAAGCCACCGGGAGTGTTTCAGATACACATTCCGGGGTTTTCCAACTTTCCCCAAGATCTGAAGTAAACTACTTTTCGCTATTTGTGCTTCATTTTGTAGAATAACCGATAGCAATAGATAGTTTATTCACGCTCACGCTAACACGAGTAACGGCATGACAGACCCAATGATTGTATCAGGCACTACAAATGATCTTGACTCCCTCCGCCAAAAGTTAATCGCTGGGTCCGAAAAAGTCCAACAACAAATCATCCCGCAGTTAGCTGACTTGGGTAATGATGGGTTAGAGGTATTGAAGGAATTTTTGCTGAAACGTCGTGACCACCCAGCAACTTGGATTGATGGCCAAGTCTACCAAGTCATTTACAATACTGATGCACCAACAAGTCAGGAATTTCTACAAACTAACTTTCCTGAAGGAATTGTACCTCTAAAATCGGACCGTGGGATCAGTTACAATTCTTTGCAAAAGCTACTTGTAAATCAAGATCTTCAAGCAGCAGACCTCTTGACAATTCAGAAGATGTGTGAAGCAGCAGGTCCCCAAGCAGTAAAAAGAAAATGGCTATACTTCACAGAAGTCGAAAGTTTACCAGTTCAAGACCTACGCACTATTAATCAACTTTGGGTAGTTCACTCACAAGGTAAATTTGGCTTTTCCGTACAACGAGAAATTTGGTTAGGTTTAAATAAAAATTGGGTTAACCTCTGGCCGAAAATCGGCTGGAAGGATGGTAATAACTGGACAAGATACCCCCACGGCTTCACCTGGGATTTAACCGCCCCTAGAGGTCATCTACCCCTCTCTAATCAATTGCGTGGGGTGCGAGTCATGTCTTCCTTATTGTCTCATCCTGCTTGGAATAAGTAGGTGTTGTACTATACTGAATAATTTTCTCACTCACAAGACGCGGAGGCGCGAAGAGAATATAATTAATGATGATTAATTCTTAAATATTCTCTCAATATGGGGGATATATTCAATAATTTTTCATCATTTTCTAATTTGGTTAGATAAAAGAAGTAAAAATGAATTAAATAGAAATAGACTTAGATATTTAATAAGTTTTGAGTAGGTTGGGTTGAGGTAAGGAAACCCAACATTTATTATCTTTATCTTATTGGCATTTTTTATTGTTTCTTTAACCATCCTTCTAAATTAGAGATTCTACTAAAATAATTAATTCCCAAATTAGCTAATACCTGTTGAATATTAGTATTACCAAATTCCTTAGTATTCTCACTAAAAAAGACTTTATTCATTGATAAATTATTTTCAGCATGAGCTAAAATAACCTGTAAAATAAAATCATCTCTTTTTTGATTTTTCCCAGGTAGCAAAGGATTATTTAAAGTAGCTTCTAACATTTTAATGCTTGGTTCAATTAATTCACCATGATTTTTTAAATATTCGAGAATATTCAAAAAACGTTTTCTAAAATCCCGTAATACTTTTCCATAATCAATCAAACAAAGTTCTAAATAATTGGCAAAAGATTGAGAATTAGTTAATTCTTTATTTCTCTTACCTTCATTCATTTCTATTTGAATAGTTTGAGAAAAAGATTGACTACGTTTTTCTTCTCTTTCTATTGCTACTAATGTTTCCATTAAACAAATACTAGGAATAACAAATTTTAAGTTTTCTGAAGAATGATAGACAAAATCTTCTAATTCTTTGTTTCTTCCTTTGGCAATTGCCATAATTGAATTAGTTTCTAAATAAATAATCATAATAATTCTAACTCCTCTGTCGTACCATCAAACAAAAGAGTAAATAAGCCAATTTCCTTCATTTCCTCAATGTAAGGAGGGGTTTCACTTTTCCAATGATAAGCTAAATCTCTTAACCATGATTGAGTTAAAGTTATTAAAGTAGATTGATAGATGATACCTTCAATACTGTCTACATCATAATGTTCTAAAACCTTTTTCGTGTCCAATCTTGCTACTTCTGTAAAAGTCGGACTCTTAAAGATTCTCATGACATTAGAATTAACAAACATTAAAAAAGGAATATGCTGGTATTGTTCCATTTTTAAGATATTAAGATCTGGGGAAGAATACATAGCGGAAAATCTCACATCTATCATTAAAATAGATTTATCATCCTTATCTTTAGCCGCAATTGCTGGTTGAAAATCAATTACAGTTGGAGGTTGTATTTTTAGCATGGTATTCTACCTCTTAATTAGAGTTTATATTTTTTGATTATAAATGAAATTCTTATGATCTTATTTGAATTTTGATTACATCAAATTATAAAAAACATCTAGTTATATCAAGCTTAACTATAAATTTTCAGATTTGATATCACTATTCTGGTTGATAATCGTTGATTATCAGCAATTTCTCTGGATCTTTCTCCGTAAAAGGGCATAAAATTCAGTATTCAAGTAACTAATATTTATGATCAATACCGATGTTATTACTAGATATCAATGTTATCATACTGCTATTAATTTCAAGTAAGTCAGCCTAGTCCAGTATATGACAACAGTAGCACTGGAACGGAGGAACCAGATTGTGGGGCGTATTTTTGTCTTGATTAGTTGATGATTTTGCGCTTTCTAGTTCAAAATCATTCTAAAATCAAGTAAAGAAGGGGTATCTCTCAACTCTAGCCCGTCAGCTAACTTCGTAGGCATTGAGAGGAGACTGAAGAGACAGAATCATAATCATTAATTATAATTAATTATAATGTTGTTCTGATCTCATCAGTGTCCAAGGTTGGTACTATCTAATTTAATTTCCCTGTACCCACGCTTAACTCTGCTGAGGTAAAATAAATGATATTGCAACTAAATTTAGCAGCCATTATAGCAGTTGCCAGTCAGACTATGTGGAGAAAGGCCAAACCAATAATTTTTGAAGATACTTTCTTATTCCCAGCCTTAGGCTGTTTGGGAATTATTTTATTATGGTGGGTGGTAGCATTGGCTAATCATGAATTAATGCCTACACCACCAGAAGCTTTAATTGCTAATTGGGACTATATTGTACATCCATTTTATGAAAGAGGTCCAGGTGATTTAGGAATTGGCTGGTTATTATTAGCCAGTTTACGGCGAGTTATATTAGGATTTGGTTTGGGGGCATTAGTCGCAATTCCTTTAGGTTTTTTAATCGGAATGTCTCGACCGGCAATGCTGGCTTTTAATCCCATTATTCAGATTTTTAAACCTGTATCTCCATTGGCTTGGTTACCCATTTCTTTATCTCTTTTTAATTTAGCAGATCCTTCCGCTATTTTCGTGATTTTCATTACTTCCTTATGGCCAACAATTATTAATACAGCTTTGGGAGTTTCTAGCGTTCCCAAAGATTATTTAGATGTAGCGCAAGTCCTAGAAATGCCCCGCTGGCGACAAATTACTAAAATAATTTTACCTGCTAGTTTACCCTATATTTTTACTGGTTTGAGAATTAGTTTAGGCATTGCTTGGCTGGTAATTGTGGCTGTAGAAATGCTCACGGGAGGTATAGGAATTGGCTTTTTTGTTTGGGACGAATGGAGTCGTTTAAATCTGAGTTCTGTGTTTTTAGCAGTGTTTATAATTGGCTTAACTGGGTTGATTTTAGATTATGCTGTGGGCAAAATTCAAGAGTTAGTTACTCACCGTCCAGGAGGTTAATGATTTTTGATCACGCAGAGGCGCAGAGGCGCAGAGAGGTTTAAGAAAATTTTTCAATTATTAATGATTAATTATTATGGGTGAAAGTCATTTAACTCGCAGGGATTTTATTGCGGGAATGGGTGCGACTACTGCAGGAATTATATTATCGTCCTGTGCTGTTTCTGGAGATAGGTCTGCTAAGGGACTAACAGAGGAAGCTTTAGCAGTGACACCGGTAGTTAGACCCCAAGATTTAGAGAAACCTCATATTACGGTTGGTTATGTTCCTGTTAATGATTGTGCGCCATTTGCGATCGCTTGGAAAAAAGGATTTTTCCGCAAATATGGCTTAAATGTCACACTCAACCGGGAAGCCAGTTGGGCTACTTCCCGCGACGGTTTGATTTTTGGTCGTCTTGACGCTTCTCCCGTCGTCTCCGGTGCTGTCACTAATGCTAGAATTGGTGCGGAGGGTGCCCGTCATGCTCCCCTATGTGCTGCAATGACTATTCACCGACATGGTAACGCTATGACCATGAATCAGGAAATGTGGGACTATGGTATCCGTCCTTGGTACGAATATCAACAAAAATACGCTGACGGGGCTTTAGAAGCCTTTGGAAGGGACTTTCGCGGTTATTTTGACCAACAACCCCCCGAAAAGAAAATCTGGGCTGTAGTTCTCAGTTCTGCCATTTATGAATATTTCGCTCGTTATCTTTCCGCTGCTGCGGGTGTTGATCCTCTTAAAGAATTTCGGGTCATAATTGTTCCTCCACCGCAAATGGTGACAAATATGAGAATTGGCGCAATGCAAGCTTATATGGTGGCTGAACCTTGGAATACTAGAGCAATTACTGGCAATGAAGGTATCGGTTTTACTTTCGCCCAAGGTAAGGAAATATGGCACGGACACCCAGACAGACTACTAGCGGTAATGGAATCTTTTATTACTAATTACCCTAAAACTTACCGTTCTTTAGTCAAAGCCATGATAGAAGCTTGTCAATATTGTAGCCAACCGGAAAATCGTCAAGAAATAGCCGAATTACTCACACAAAGATCATTTACCGGTGCAAAACCCAAAAAATCAGGTGTTCCTATAACTAAGTTTACCGGACCGGGAATTATTGGCAATTATAACTATGGTGGTTTTGATGGTCAAGACCGCACGATAAAAGCAGATGATACTACAATTTTTTATGATCTTCCTAACACTATTCCCCACGAAATAGGGGAACATTCAACATTTTTATGGCGTTCTCGCAGTCTGTGGTTAATGACTCAAGCAGCCCGTTGGGGACAAATTAAAGAAATTCCTCAAAACGCCGAACAAGTAGCCGCACAAGGTTGGAGAACAGATTTATATCGGGAAATAGCCACGGAAATGGGTATTCAATGTCCCACAAATGATTATAAGGTTGAACCCCCAGAAGCATTTATAGATAAAAAAGGATTTGATCCTAGTGATCCTGTAGGATATCTTCATAGTTTTGATATCCGCGCTCATGCTCCTGCTCGATTTTTTATGTCTTAGAAAAAGTTAATTAAATTCAGGGTGATTAATCATGGCATATCCAACTTTAACAAATAATAATACTACAGAAAAACAACGAAACGGATTTTTAGAAATCGAGAATTTAGTTAAATCTTATCCCACCCCAGATCAAGGCAAATTTGTGGTTTTAAATAATGTCAATTTGACTATTGGGGAAGATGAATATATTTCTGTAATTGGTCATTCTGGCTGCGGTAAATCAACATTATTAAAAATAATTGGCGGTTTTGAAAAAGCTACATCTGGTTCTGTACGTTTAGAGGGAAAAGAAATTCGTAAACCAGGCGCAGAAAGAATGATGGTATTTCAAAATTACTCATTATTACCCTGGTTAACTGTCCGCGAAAATATCCGTTTAGCTGTAGATGAAGTATTAAAAAATGCTAATCGTGCCGAAAAAATTACCATTGTCAATGAACACTTAGCTATGGTAAACTTGACAGCAGCAGCCGATAAATATCCTGATGAAATTTCTGGAGGTATGAAACAAAGGGTAGGTATTGCTAGAGCCTTAGCAATTCGTCCCAAAATGTTATTAATGGATGAACCTTTTGGTGCTTTAGATGCTTTAACTCGTGGTAAATTACAACGTCAAGTATTAGATATTTGGGAACATCATCGTCAAGCAGTTATGATGATTACCCACGATGTAGACGAAGCAATTTATATGTCAGATCGGATCATTTTAATGACTAATGGACCATCTGCAAATATTGGAGAAATTTTAACAGTTCCTTTTGCACATCCTAGAGATAGAATGGCTATGCGGAACTCAACGGAATATTTTGAACTCCGCAACCACGCTCTTAATTTTCTTGACCAAAATTTTACTTCAGAAGATTGATAAGATTCACAATCAATTAAAGCTGCATAATTAAAGCTGCATAATTGATCATGAATAAACTGGTTTTTTGTTTATTTACTAAATATTACTAGATATAAATTTCAGTCCTGTAACTCTCAAAATCTCAGTTCTATCTTTTCTGACTGTCAAATTACAATCAGCATTACCATTTTCAGTAATGGGTTGTTCTAAAATGTAAGTGTAATTTCCATCTTTCCAAACTGTACGACATATACCATGACGACAAACAATTTTACCACCTGTTAAACTCACGCATTTACCATTAGGATCACATCCTTTATAACTCACATTTCCTGTACCATTAACCCCATTCCAAGAGTTACGATCACTAATAGTAATCTTCCATTTACCATTACTCAAGGTGTATGAATCTTTTTTTAAACTTTCATTGACGACTTCCATTTTAGTAATAATTAATTGTTTGCGAGTTTTCCCACAGGGTTCTGCACTCTGACAATCATTAACTGATTCTACTGTATAAGTAACGCGGACTTTTTTATTCAAAAACTTCTTCTCGTCACAAATTTCAAAACTCGCGCCCACATTGTGTTGTATTCCTTTATTATCTACTAAGGTGACATAACACATTAAATCACCACTGACTATTTTTTTAACTGTTCCCTCCTTTGGTTGTTGATTTGCACCTTTTTTAGTATTCTTATTGTTGTCTAGGTTTTTACCAACAGATTCTTTATTCTCTGTTGTTTTTGATTGTAGAGAAGATGTTTGTTTATTCTGTTGTTCACTTGCTACTACTAAAGCAGTTTTTATTTGATTTTGTGTTATAGTGGCAGCAGCATCCTCTTTAAATATATCCTTTAGTGCGCTAACGCAAGCTATCAAAGATATACAGCTAAAAAATAAAGCAATTGGGGAAATTGATTTTTTCATGGTGAGTATATTTAAGAATGTTTCTGTATCTTAACGTACTTCTAATTGTTCCTTTAATATTTATCTAAAAATAGCTAAAATTGTCCATTTACCAAATAAGATCCAAATAAGATATTTATGCTACTGCAACCAAATCAACGAATAAAATTAGATGACTCAGATGATCAGCTATTCTATAATTACCCCCGCTTTCTCACTCATGTAGATGAAGGGTTTATTGAAAAGTTAACAAATTTATATCGTCAGCGCATCCCAGCTAATACGCGGATTTTTGATATGATGAGTAGTTGGGTATCCCATTTACCCACAGATAGAGATTTTGCTCATGTAGAAGGCCATGGACTCAATGCTGAAGAATTAGCCCGAAATCCTCAATTAAATCATTATTTTGTCCAAGATCTCAATATAAATCCTCAGTTACCTTTCCCAGATCAAGAGTTTGATGCTGTTATTAACTGTGTTTCTATCCAGTATCTTCAATACCCAGAGGCTGTATGTTCTGAAATACACCGGATTCTTAAACCTGGTGGGATAGCAATTATTAGTTTTTCTAACCGGATGTTTTTTCAAAAAGCTATTCAAGTTTGGCGAGACGGTTCGGAAGCTTTTAGGGTAGAATTGGTCAAAGGTTATTTTAGGTCAGTACCAGGATTCTCAACCCCAGAAGTAATTTGCTCAAAGTCAACAACGCCAAGTTTTTTACAGTGGTTGGGAGTACCCGGAGGAGATCCTTTTTATGCAGTGATAGCTCATCGTTTAATCTAGTGTATCATCCAAAAGTATCAAAATTGTTGTGATTCCCAATACATTCAATAATTATTTAAAAGTAAATTTTTTGGTTTATGGGTGACAATAAAGTTGATAATTACCTCGTAAGCCTAACTATCAAGGAGAAGTCGAAAATGGTAACAAATCGTGGACGGAGACTTTTAGCTGCTTTATTATTATCCGTGGTACTGCTGACTACGGCTTGTTCCCCAAAAGCCCCTAGTCGCTTTGATCAGGTACAACAGGAAAGTACCAGACAAAAAAGCGGACAGGCTGTAGTTAAAAATGCGACTCAAGGTAGCAAGTTAAATCAATTCTTCCCTAGTAGCGAAGATGGCTATGATCGAGTTTATACTCAAGAGAAAAAGGGTTTTTCAGGCGCGAACTTGAAAAAAGACGGTAAAGTGGTTGCTGAACTTGCTATTTCTGATACTAGTAGTATACCAGGAGCAGCCACAAAATTTGCTAACAGCACTGAGAAAATAGGCGGTTATCCCTCCGTACAACTTGGAAAAACTCAAACTTCTGTTTTGGTGAATAAGTACCAAGTCAAGGTTATTTCTAAAGATCCATTATTCACAGCTAATGATCGCGCAATATGGATAGAGAAGTTTAATCTTAATGGTTTAGCTAATTTGAAATAAGTAGCTAACTAATGTTCCCGATTATTTACTTTAGGCTATTAATTGGTAATTGGTAATTAAGAAAATTTTCGCCTATTTCCCAACTAGCAATTGACCTGAATACAAAACCACAAATACAAAATAAGGAGATTTTTGTGAGTAAACCAATTTTCCAGTTAGTTGATGAACTTCCTACCAATAATTTGACAGTTTCTCTATTAAATGCTTTAGATTTTGTTGCTCCCGGTGAATGGCAAAATACTGTTGGTTTTGTGAATACAATTAAAACTGTTACTGGGGAAAGCGACGAAGATCTAATTCAACAAATTGGGGAAAGGGCAATTTATCTATTTAACGATAAATCCCAAGGATATCAAACCGCACTCTGGCTGTATCAAACTGTTGACGGTACAGATAAGGCTTTAGGTGCAGCCGCTTTAGCTAATAAAATCGGGGAAACAATTCCCTTATTCGGTTTTTTGGATTCTATTACTCCCAAAGCAGACAAAGCCCAAACTATTGATCTAACCTTGAAAATAGTTGCTGAATTAGTGGCTTTTTGTCAAATTAATGGCATTTCTGGAGATAGTATTGGCGATTTTGTTGCTTCTTTGGGTGAGTATGCTGGAGAGTCTCTAATTCGCATGGTGGCGTTAATTTGTGTAGATGGTTTAATACCACTAGGACCTGATTTTATTGAGAAATCATTATCAATGCTCAGTCGAATGAACCCCCAAGAATTACAACAAAACTCCACTTTTAGAACTATCCAAGATGCAATTCCTGGTCATGGTGTTGGTGGAAAAATAGACTTTATTGGTAATAGTTTGGATGGAGTTAAAGGCTGGATGAATGGTATTGTGAGAGCTAATGCTTTAACAGCCCAAGGTGTCTTACAACATTGCAAAGGTTTTATAGACTTTGCTGATGATAAGTTGGACTATGTAGCAGCGTTTTTAGATATGTCTACAAATTACTATGAACATACAGGCACACAAACGTTAGCACGACGCTTAATTGAGCGAGCCTTAGACGAAATCTAGCAGTTAATTGCCTAGAAAAAATAACATGGGGATCATCCTTAATCCTAACAAGGCGGTTCAGGATGATCCCAATCAGACTAAGAACTTATCGTTTGAAGCGAGAACGTTGTTGACGACGTTGCTTATGTCTAGCTATAGCTTTACGCTTTTCTTTTTCTAAAGGTGTTTCAAAGTGACGCTTTTTTCGCATATCTTGGAAAATTCCCGCCTTGGAAACTTCCCGCTTAAATCTTCGCAAGGCTGATTCAATACCTTCATTTTCACCTAAAACCACTTGTGTCATTCCTATTCCTCCTAATTCTGAATTAAATACTTGACAACCAAAAGTGACATACTCCACATCCGCCTTTTTGGATAAATGTGGTTTTCTCAGCGACTCTTTTTTGAAGACATTAACTGAGAACTAAGACCGTGTGTTCCACAGTTCTTTAATTAATCAAACTAAAATAAAACATTCCAGCAGCATTTAGCCTTCGGCCGGATCTGCTGGATACTCTAGATGTTAATTTTTTTTAAACAGATTTACTAGCGACGATTACCGCTACCACTGCGATCGCGATCTCCACCGCCACCGCGACCCCAACTTCCGCCGCCACCGCTGCGAGGACTTCTGTCTTCCTTGGGTTTAGCTTTGTTGACTTTTAAATCACGCCCCATCCATTCAGCACCATCAAGTGCTTCAATGGCTGCTGTTTCTTCTGCTTCTTTTTCCATTTCCACAAAGGCGAAACCCCGTGGGCGACCAGTTTCCCGGTCTGTAGGTACTTGGACACGACTAACTGTTCCGTACTCCCCAAAAGCCCGTTTCAGGTCATCTTCTGTCACCTGATAGGACAAATTACCAACGTAAATCGTCATAGAATAGAGTCTCCCAAATCAGAGAGTGTAGAGAGTTAGATTCGGAGAGACGTATTTAAAAAAATCTTAAAACGACTTACTCAACCGAAAATAATCTTTATTTCCCCAAGTATAGCACTACATGAGAATATTAACCCAGAATGGGCAAAATTTCCCGACAAAATTTTTAGCATTGTTAATCAACACTGCCTTAGGTGGAAGTAAACCGTGCGAGAATGCTTTGTGCTTCTTGACACAGTACCTCGTGATTTTGATAATTACTCGCCAGTAACTCTCCCCATTGATGAATGTCGCCGGTATTATATTTTAATGGCGTGCAGTCAAAATGGGTGAACTTACCACCTGCTTCCGTGAGAATTAGTTCGGGAGCAGCCATATCCCAGTCTTTGGGTGCGGACTTACCGGAAAGGGAAATGTAAACATCTGCTTGCTGTTCAACTATTGCTGCAATTTTGCAACCGACGCTACCAATTGCTTTTTGATGTTGACATGGTAGATGCTGTAACAAATATTCTAGCCTATCGTTACGGTGGGAACGACTGACAACTAAAATTAGATCTTGAATATTTTTGGTTGGGTCAACTCGCACGGGTACAGAACCGCTGACAGTTTCGATAAAAGTCCCACCACCTCTAGTGGCATAATACAACTTTTGTGTTTCTGGAACTGCTACGACGGCTAACATTGTCTGTGTTCCTTGGACTAGGGCAATATGAATTGCATATTCTCCAGTTTTGTTAATAAAGTCTTTTGTCCCATCTAAAGGGTCAATAATCCATACCCACTCAGAGGGATTTTTTCCCTGTTGTGATTTATAAGTTTCTTCGCTGATATAACCAAAGTCTTCATGACCTAAAGCGGTTTGTAACTGTGACAAGATATATTCACTTACAGCTAGATCTGCAACCGTGACAGGTTCATTGTCTTTATATTTGACATCTAAATTAGCTTTTTCGCCGATACCATGATAATAAGAACTAAGTAAACTGGCAGCACCCCAGCCCACTTGTCGGGTAATTGTTAATATTTCTGATAGGTCTTTCATTTGGGGATAAATTTGAGTGTGATTACACAATTAAACAACAAAAATACACAAATAGGGTTTTTAATTCAGCATTAAATATTTGTATTTAGCCAATGCCTTGTACCAAAATATTGACAAGCTTTAGCAGCAGTATTAGCAGCCAGTTCTAATGCTTGGACAAAACTATTTTCTAAGATATAGTGACAGAAAGCACCATGAAAAATATCTCCTGCTCCTAATGTATCTACTGGCCGGATTTGTGGTACATTTACTGAATTACGGACACTATTAGTTAGGTACTGTATGGGGTTTTCTCCTTGAGTAATGGCAATGTGGGGAATGTTAAACTTTTGTAAATAGTTAAAAACATCTTGTTGATTTTGGCAGTCAGGAGGATAAAAATTAGCAGAACAAATGGCATAATCTACAAAGGGTAATATTTCTGCAAATCCTGGTTTCCAACTACCACCATCAATGACAATGGGAATATTCTGGATTTTAGCATTTTGGGCGATAATTTTACTAATGGCCATTTGATGTCCGTCAATTAAAACAATATCAATATTTTCTAAAATATTTGCCGGGATAGAGTTAATATTTGCCTGAGTTTTCATGGCATTAATAGAAATTACCGCTCTTTCTCCTGTGCCTTGAGTGACAATAATAGAAGATACTGGTGGTGGTGTATCTCTGTGAGATTCTAAGTCAATAATGGCAACTTGGCAATTTTCTAAATCCCTAGAAATTAGCTGTGTGATCTGGTGAGAACCCAATACACCTAATACTGTAGCTTGATTACCTAAATGACTGAAAGTGACAGCGGCGTTTGTTGCAGGTCCTCCGGCTGCTACAATATAATCAGTAGCGACTAACTTTTGATTATTTTGGGGAGGAGAGGGAGCGAGATAAATGAAATCTAAGGTAATTAAACCGACAAATAAGCCTGAATTGGTCATTGGTCAACTTCTGAAGTTATTAAGTAAATTATACAGCATTTTCCGGTGTAATGAGTACAATTTGGGCGGGCAAGATGCCCACCCCACAAGAGTTTTATGATTATGATTTGTACCTCATAAAAACGAAATCTGCTGTAAGTAAATTATAAGTAAATTATAGGATAATTTATGAATTTAACTAGCCATGATCATGATTTTTATGCTTGGACTCAAGAACAAGCACAACTTTTGAGAACTGGAAAATTTAACCAAATTGATTTTCGTAATATTGCTGAAGAAATTGAAGATATGGGACCTTCGGAAAAACGAGAATCAGAAAGTAGATTAGAATTACTACTTATGCACTTACTTAAATGGCATTTGAAATCTAACTTGCGTTCTCGCAGTTGGCAATTAACTATTAAGGAACAACATTTACGTTTAGAAAAACTTTTGGCAGAAAATCCTAGTCTTAAATCTTTTTTAGCTGATTCTTTAGAAAAAATCTACCAACTGGCTATGATTAGTGCAGAACGAGAAACCGGACTGTCTTCATTTCCCGAAAGTTGTCCTTATAGTTTAACAGAAATTTTTACATCTGAATTTTTACCGGACGATATCATGTATAGTTAAAGATGTATTATACCATTTACCACTCCACCAAAGCACAGCCTTATCTGCGTTCACCTGCTTTGATCTGCGGTTAATTCTCTATTGAGGTTTTATCATTTGGTAAGGTAAATAAAATTAATCAACCTAGAAATTTTTTAATCTCTTGAATTAGTGTGAAATTGATATGCAAAATGAACCAAAACCAGGAACACTTTATATTGTGGCTACACCCATTGGCAACTTAGAAGATATGACTTTGAGGGCGGTGCGAATTTTGCAAGCAGTGGATATGATTGCCTCAGAAGATACAAGACATACAGGAAAATTATTGCAACATTTTCAGGTGAGAACTCCTCAAATTAGTTATCATGAACATAACAGCAATAGTCGTGTTCCTGAATTATTAGAGTATTTGCAGTATGGAAAAGCGATCGCATTAGTAAGTGATGCGGGAATGCCGGGAATTTCTGACCCCGGATATGAGTTAATTAAGGCTTGTATTGATAATAATATCACTGTTGTCCCTATTCCCGGTGCAAGTGCTGTAATTACGGCTTTAAGTGCGGCTGGCTTACCAACTGATAGATTTATTTTTGATGGGTTTTTGCCAGCTAAAAGTCAAAAAAGAAAGGAATATTTAATATCTTTACAAGGGGAATCTCGAACTTTAGTTTTTTATGAATCACCCCACAGATTACGAGATACTTTAGCAGATTTGGGAGAAATTTTAGGATGCGATCGCTCTTTAGTTATAGCACGAGAACTGACTAAATTATATGAAGAATTTTGGCGAGGGACTATTGGAGAAGGAATTGCTAATTATCAAGAAAAAGAACCCCAAGGGGAATATACTCTTTTAGTAGCCGGAACTCCATCTAGTAAACCTCAACTCACAGAAACCGAATTAAAAAATGAGTTATTATCAATGATCAAGCAAGGTATTTCTCGTTCTCAAGCTAGTCGAGACATAGCAAAGGATACAGGTTTATCTCGTCGCTATCTTTATCAACTAGCTTTGACAATTGAGATGAATTTGTAAATCTGTACTCTGAATTAGGCTAAAGTTGAGAAGACATGAATGGTTTTATTTTCTGATAGGTACGATGCCAATATTAAAACTAATACAAACTCGATCTTCGTTGCTCATATTCATTTCTACACCATGTAAAAGCCAACTGGGAAAGATTAACATTGTCCCCGCAAAGACTTTGTAAGTTATTCTCGGTAGAGTCCATAAATTAAACTCTAGAGATGGTGGTATAATCATCTGTGATCCTGGTCGAGGATCACAAAAAAATATGCCACCACAATTTTCAGGAGTTTTCAAATAGTAAACTCCGCTTAAAATAGAATTGGGGTGATTATGTACAGAATTAGCAGCAAATTTACGATTAATAATTGCCCAACAGGTTGTAATTTTCAGGCTAAATTTTTCTAAATCCCACTGTAGAAATGTGGCAACTTCTAAAACATTTTTATTGATAATTTGTGTGCAGTTGTGAAAGGATTCTCTTTGGTGTAAATTATCTACACTATGCCATCCTAACATATTTGACCATTGCTCACCTTTACTATCTTGCTGTTCTTCTGTATAAATAGTTTGTAATAAGATGGGATTTAATTGTTGATAATTTTCTACTGGAAAGTGCCAAATAGATGTGGGAAACCAATCATTTCTAGAACCAGACATAGTTTTGATGTTTAACTTATTTTTGACTTATTTTTGACTTATATAGAAGACAAGTATCATGGAATTAAGGATTTTAGAAGCGTGAGAACTCCAAAATCCCCAATTATTTGATAATAGACAAAACTAGTACACTGCGGCGTAGATAAAATGGCCATTCTCAATCGCCAAAAAGCTTACTCTATATTATTTTTGACTTTTGACCTTTGACTTTTGACTTCCGC
>OMJF01000002.1 GCA_900299285.1 Anabaena sp. 54
ACAGGGAACTCTTAACTGGGAACAGGGAACTCTTAACTGGGAACAGAATAATAGGATCATAGGATAATAGGATAAGGATATTTAATTTTTATGGCCTCTTGCCTCTCCTTTGGCTATGTATTTTAATTTTGCAAATTTCGTCACTAATTTGTCACTAAATTGTTGACTTAGATACAAAATGAAAATAATTATTGATATTGGTCGTAATTTTGGGAAATTCTTGAGAAACTCTTAATATCTTCTTTAGGAGTGAAGCGAAAATCTCGGACTACCCTTAAAGAGAAAGGATCTAGGATCTGGAAGAGAAAGAGCCAAACCCAAACAAAAGATTTGAACACAAACTATGACACTACAAAGCTTTGGTGTGATTGGATTAGCTGTTATGGGCGAAAATATCGCTCTTAACGTTGAAAGAAATGGCTTTCCAATTGCAGTTTACAACCGCTCTCGTGAAAAAACCGATGCCTTCATGGCCTACCGCGCCCAAGGACGGAACGTTAGGGCTGCTTTTAGCCTAGAACAATTTGTCGCCTCATTGGAACGTCCTCGAAAAATTTTGGTAATGGTACAAGCTGGTAAGCCTGTTGATGCGGTAATTCAACAGCTTAAACCTTTATTACAAGAAGGTGATATCATTATTGACGGTGGTAATTCTTGGTTTGAAGATACAGAAAGACGCACTCAAGAATTAGAACCCACTGGTTTACGTTATATCGGTATGGGTGTGAGTGGTGGTGAAGAAGGAGCTTTAAATGGTCCTTCTCTCATGCCCGGTGGAACAAAAAGCTCTTATGAGTACCTATCCCCCATTTTCAATAAAATCGCCGCTCAAGTTGATGATGGTCCTTGTGTCACTTACATTGGTCCTGGTGGTTCTGGACATTATGTAAAAATGGTTCACAACGGTATTGAGTACGGTGATATGCAGTTAATTGCAGAAGCGTACGATTTACTGAAAAATGTGGCTGGTTTAAATGCAGCACAACTCCATGAGGTATTTTCTCAATGGAATACAACTGACGAACTCAATTCATTTTTGATTGAGATTACCGCTAATATTTTCCCCTATGTTGACCCAGAAACCAAGATTCCCCTCGTTGATTTAATTGTTGACGCTGCGGGTCAAAAGGGTACTGGTCGTTGGACTGTACAAACTGCTTTAGAATTGGGTGTAGCGATTCCGACAATTACTGCGGCGGTAAATTCCCGGATTTTGTCTTCTATTAGAGATGAACGCATTGCTGCTTCTAAGCAAATCCCTGGACCTAATGCTAAGTATGGTGGCGACATTGGGGCTTTTGTGAACATGGTCCGGGATGCTCTTTATTGTTCTAAAATCTGTTCCTATGCTCAAGGTATGGCGCTGTTGTCTACAGCTTCTAAAACTTACAATTGGGAATTGAATTTGGGCGAAATGGCTCGAATTTGGAAGGGTGGTTGTATTATTCGGGCTGGTTTCTTGAATAAGATTAAGAAGGCTTTTGACGAAAATCCAGCTTTACCTAACTTGTTGTTAGCGCCTGAATTTAAGCAAACAATTCTGGATAGACAAGCGGCTTGGCGGGAAGTAATTGTGACTGCGGCTAAGTTGGGTATTCCTGTTCCAGCTTTCAGTGCTTCTCTAGATTACTTCGATAGTTACCGCCGCTCGCGCTTGCCACAAAACTTAACTCAAGCACAACGGGACTATTTCGGCGCACACACCTACAAACGTATTGACAAAGAAGGAACTTTCCACACTGAATGGGTTGCCATAGCTGAAGCTAAGAAGTAAGATACTTCTGGTTAAGCTTTCCAGTTAATTCTTGCTGTTGATTTCAGTAAGATTGCCTGTAGGGGCGGGGTAAACTCCGCCCTTAATTGTTATATAGCAGGAGGCAGGAGGCTTGAGGGCAGGAAGCAGGAGGGAAAGCCTTATTATATCTAAGTTTCAAGGATTAATAATGTCCTGATTATCCTGGCTACAGCTATAAATTTATTGAATTTATCTCAAACTTTATGCTATAATCCCTAAGCAAATATGATACCAATAAAATAACAATATTGATTGTCACTATAACTTAAACATAATTTTATAAATACGAAAAAGCTATGTATATACGAAAAATTGAAATTAAAAACTTGTGGGGAAGTGATTTTTTATGGACACTTAATCAAGACGTAAATGTTTTGATTGGTAAAAATGGTTCAGGGAAATCAACCATACTCAAAATGCTTTATGAAGCAGTATTACCTATTGAAGATAGCAAATTAAATTTTAGGTTATTTGATCCCATTGATGAAATGATTATCGAATTAGAAAATGATATTGTCATCAGAATTAATAGTGAAAGTAGAAGTATAACAGGCAATAGAGAAATCACCAACTATAAACTGAATATTAACTTTATTAATACATTTGATGTTGTTGAAGAGAAATTACAATCAAATACCACATTACTTGACTATCAACTGCAAAAATTAAAATATGAATTTGTTACCTATCAAAGAGATTTATCTAATCAAGTAGAGGAAGTATTTAAAATTAATTTTAAAACAAATGATATTAATGATCAAGACGCAAAAAGAAAACAATTAGATCAGATTGAATCTATATATGAAACTAAAAATAAATTCATTAAAATATTAAATCAACTATTTAGTGATACAGAAAAGAAATTTGATGAAAAGGAATTTCATTTTCTAAAGGAAGGCATACAAACACCCATATTACCAAAAAATTTAGCATCTGGGGAAAAACAGATATTGATTATTTTATTAACAACATTACTTCAAGATGGAAAAGATTATATATTATTAATGGATGAACCAGAAATATCCCTACATATTTATTGGCAAAGAAGTTTAATCTCAAATATAAGAGAGATTAATCCAAATTGTCAAATTGTTATGATAACTCATTCACCAACTGCGTATTATCAACAATGGATTGAAAAAGTTACAAGAATAGAAAATATTCAGACAACTTCAGATTTAGTAACAGAAAGTACAATTCTTAGGGAAAAAAATGATCAACCAGGACAGAGTATACAAGAAATAAAAAGTATGTTTAATTACTTTTCTGGGAATAAATTACGTAAACTTTATCTATTTAACCGCAAAATCAGTTCCTATACTTCCTTCACAAAAGATGAATGTTTAGAGTTATTGAATTTTCTAAGAGACAATATGATTTATCCTGATGTCATTACATTTACTACTCTTATTTCTAAACTCAATAATTATCAAGATGCTAAGGAGATTTTTGATTTAATGACAACAGAAACTTATAGTAAATCATCTCATGTCAAGCCTAATGATATAACTCTTAATACGTTGGTTAAAAAAGTTAGTGGAGTTGAAGAAGGTATTGAACTTATTCAAAATATAAATGAAAATATGGAATTACGTCCTGATATTATTACTTTTAGCACTTTGCTGGGAAAAGCAAGAAATATGGATGAAATTACATTACTTGAAGATGCGCGAACCTATTATGGAATTAAAGCAAACAATATATACTTAAATAAACTAGCTTTTAAGGGTTTTCAAGGAGGGCAATAATTAATGAGACATCAAGATTATGAAGACATTGCTAACAGAATGAAAGAAGATGCTTTTCATGCAAATTGTCATATTTCTGTATTAGTTGAAGATATTTATGACAAAGAATTTTGGAGGCTGATTATTGAAAATGTTAAACCAAATTTAAGAAATAGAATCTACTTTCCATCATATATGAATACACAAGGAACACGGGGAAAATCTATTTTAAAAAAGTTTAAAAGTTTCATTAATGATAAATTTATTATTTGCCTTGATAGCGATTGCGAATACTTGTATGATCAGAATGTTTGGTATATTGCTGAATATATTTACCATACAGTTGTTTATAGTAAAGAAAACTTTCAGTGTCATCATTTTCCATTAAGTGAAATATGCAAAAGTTTAACCACCAAAGACTACGATTTTAAGAATTTACTTGAAAATATTGCTCGAATAATTTCCCCTTTGTTTTACGTTTGGTTGTATTTTAAAGAAATGAACTATAATAATTTTGATTATCTGATAAATAACGAAGCATTTGCAAAAGTTTTAAATTCTGAAGATTGTGAATTTAATGGTATGGAAGACAATAAGATATTATTCCAAAGTATTGAATCTAAAGTCAAAGATATATTAAAAAAGCTAAAAAATGTAATGGATGATGATAGTTGGTATGACTCAATATTTCAAGTTGATATTCATAATATACAAAATCATTTAACAGAAGAATACTCAATCCTTCCAGAAGATATTTTATTATTTTGCTATGGACATAGTGTACTAGATAATTTTGTTGAACCTTTTATGAAAAAAATTGTTGAAATATTAAAGACTTCAAAAATAGAAGAAGTCAAACAGGCTTTAAGTGAAGACAAAAATATTAATAACACAATTAGTCGTATCGAAAATATTGCCAGACGAGACATTAAGACTATGTTAAACACCAGTTTAATATATCTCCTTCTTGATGCTGCTGAAAATCAACATATCCAACAAATTAGAGACAAACTAGCGAGAGAACTGAATTAGTGCGATTATCCGTTATGTGGCGTACATAAATAAAATGTAAGACACCCTATTTTTGTTTTAGATCCCTTGCCACAAAACTTAACTCAAGCACAACGGGACTAAGTTCCACCCTGGTTTTAATGTATCGGCTTGTATCATCTTGAACTTATTCTACCTCTTGAAAACAAAAACTCTCCTTCAAACCATTCATCCAAGAGCGATCTATGAGATGATCATGTTGCAAGCGACCGACCACAATTCCAGAATGAATACCGATACGCGCTGCAAAAGCAACAACATCAGCTTTAGATTTAAGTTGCGCTAATTCTCCATCATACACAGAAGGTATCAAAAATTCCCGTGACCATTGATCAGCTTCCCGTTCGGGTTCAGATTCCAAACTTTCTCCACTATCCCATTCATCGAGAAAAATATTTTCTTTATTGTCCTTGTTATGTAGCAAAATATGTGCAGCTTCATGGAAGAAATTAAACCAGAAGCGATCATTGATTTTACCGTAAAGTGAAAGTTGAATCAGTGCTTTATGGGGATTTAACCATCTTGCCACACCACTGACGTGCGCTCCTTTAATTGATGGTACTAAAACCAGCACCACCCCAGATTCTCTACATAATTGTTGCATCCGTGGTTCAAATTCTGCTGGTGGTAACACCGTCAAAGTGCGAATTTCCCGCACAGCTTTTTCAAACTTTGATTTACTGTATTTAGGACAATCTAGTTTTTCTGCTTCTATTTCACCCAACCGCAACCATGCAGAAATAGCACCAACATTACTTTGTTCTTGGCGGGTGCGACGAAAATTAACTTCTAAACTTCCGTAACATTTCTGCCATTCTTCCGGTGAAGCAACACCAAAAAAATGTAATAAATTTTTTACCACTCCTGGTTTATTCTTATCAATTAAAATGCACTTGGGAATTACACCTTGGTTCATCAATTCTCTGACTGGTAATTTATCTAACCAAGATGTCCACCCATGTAAGCAGCTTTCTTCTTCTTTCTTAGCCAAAGCGGCCCGATATTGGGCTTCATATCTGAGCCAAAATGCGGCTGTACTTCCTAAAACTCGTTCTAGCTTTAGGGCTGTTTCTTCATTGAGAGATGCTTTGCCATTAATAAGTAAACTGATATGTTTAGTAGTATAGCCTAAACGCTCCCCCAACTGTGCTTGTGTCCAATCACGCTCTTCTAAGAATTCAGCGATCGCGTCACCAGGGGAAGATACCCAATCGGGAGTAAAGGGTCGGGTGGTCTTAGTCATGGTAATCTCCAATAAAAACAATACAAACAGCAGTAACTTTTGACCAATCAATGCTTCCCTCATTCAATGGGATGGGGTCATTATCTGGTTTAAATACAAGTCGTCTACCACCTTCTAGGTCTACTGCAAATTCACCTGCCCGATCTCCTTTTAAGGGATGGGGATGACCTATAACTAATTCTGTGACACAACTAGCAACACCAATCATCATCAACTGGGTTTTCAATTTCTTAGCACAGTTTCCACCTAATTTTCTTTGTGCTAGTTTTGGTTGCTCGCATAGGTTTTGCAGTTTGTCGTCACCGAAAGAAATTTCCATGCGTTAGTAGACTAATACAAGTTTACCATTTTGGTAAAGAAATTTGTTATATTCCAGAGAAGATATCATATCAATTAATGTAATCCTTTACCGTTTTGGTAAAGAAATCTGTTATATCCGCTCTATGAAAAAAAAATTTAGGACGAGTATTAAAACCGTCCCATAATTCGTTACCTAAAACCTTGAAATGCTTGGTTTTGGCTGGTTTTTCTCAAAGGCGACACCCGGATTTGAACCGGGGGTGAAGGTTTTGCAGACCCTTGCCTTACCACTTGGCTATGTCGCCGCGCCTACGATTACTTATGATAGCACCATTTTTTTTAATTTGCACTATCTAGGAGAAATTTTTTTAATTATGCTGTTGATTATTAATTTTTTTCACAGACAGAACAGACTGAAAGCCTGTCCTGTATTGGATTTTAGGGGTTTAATTTCACTTCTTGAGCAAAATTCGCCCACCGCAGGAAGTGAAAAGGACCAGCGACAGAACCCCAAATATGTTCATCTGTTTCAGGATTTCGCCCTCTGTCGCGGCTGATGAACCTTTGACCGTCAATTTCAAAATCACTATCCAAATAGGTTTTTTGCCCGTCACGGATGACAATACAGCCCTTTCCTGGTTCGACTGTGCCTTTGAATTGGTGGCCAGTCCATTCTACAATCATGTTACAACCAGAAAGCTTTTCTAGGCGATCGCTTGTCAAAGTTTGTAACCGGGGTAAATCACGGGAAGCACCGTAAAAGTCTTTTTCTGCTTTGACTGTATAGTTTTCAATATGGATTTTATCCCCTACAGTCGTCAGATGTAACACCCGCACGCGGTAGGGTTTATTCAACATATAATCATAAGCTTGTTCCACAAACAAACTCACCCCTGATAATACCTCCCAATTCAGGGGACGCATACATACGCGAATATGGGCAAAAAAAGCCGGATTCTCGAAAACTTGGGCTTGATTGCTAAAATCGGCCGCCATCCACCGTGCTAAGGTGGTAATATCTGTAGAATGAGTCATACTAATTTGGCTAATTTTGGATTTTCCATGAGGAATGCTTATGATTTTAAATCCTGATGAGGCTCAAGCTACATCTTGTATTAAGTTTATCCGTATTTAACCGAAACGTCCAGAAACATAGTCACGGGTACGAGCATCTAAGGGACTACCAAAAATTTGATTAGTAGCACCAAATTCTACCATTTGACCGATACGACTTTCATCGGTACTGAAAAAGGCTGTGAAATCAGAAACACGAGTTGCTTGCTGCATATTATGGGTGACAATGACAATCGTAAATTCTGTTCGCAACTTGTGAATCAAGTCTTCCACTTTCATGGTAGCAATAGGATCGAGGGCTGAACAAGGTTCATCCATGAGTAACACCTTGGGTTTGACTGCTAAAGCTCTAGCGATACAAAGACGCTGCTGTTGACCCCCAGAAAGCCCAAAAGCAGATTGTTTTAGTTTATCTTTGACTTCATCCCATAAAGCCGCACCTTTAAGGGCAGATTCCACAATTTCATCTAATTCTACTTTCGGACATCGGCCGGCAATTTTTACGCCGTAAGCAATATTTTCATAAATACTCATGGGAAAAGGGTTTGGTTTTTGAAATACCATGCCAATTTCCCGACGCAGACGATTGATATTAATGCGAGGGTCATAGATGTTTTGACCTAAAAATTCGATACTACCTTCAACTTTGACTTTTCCTTCTAATTCACTAATGCGATTAATAGTTTTAATGAATGTAGATTTACCACAACCACTAGGACCAATTAGTGCGGTAACTTGATTTTTATAGATATCCAATGATATCCCTTGAATAGCTTTATAGTTGCCGTAGTAGAAGCTAAGATCTTTGACCTGAATAGCAGTTGTTAGATTACTCATAATTTAATGCAAAAAACGTTTTTAATTGGCCTTGCTTTTCTGAGCTATTAAGCGAGATAACAAGCTAAAAAATAGCACTATGGTCAGAAGAATTATAGAGGTAGTCCAAACTAATTGGTTTACTGCTGGGTCGGGATTATTATAAAGATTAAAAATCAATACTGGTAACGAAGCAGTAGGACTTAATAAACTATCTGACCAATTTTGACTAAATAAAGCGGTAAAAATTAGTGGTGCGGTTTCTCCAGCAGCACGGGCTATGGCTAAGGAAATACCGGTAGTAATTCCTGGAATAGCAGCACTAATAATTACACGAAAGGTAGTTTGAAACCGAGTTCCTCCCAAAGCTGCGGACGCGAGACGTTGGGAAATGGGGATTAATTTTAAAGCCTCTTCTGTTGTCAATACTATCACTGGTAGCATAATTACAGACAAAGCGAAACCACCGGCGATCGCGGTAAATCCCTTTGTTAATAATACAATTACACCATAAGCAAACATCCCCACCACAATAGAAGGAACACCGGTGATAATACTAGCAATAAATCTAACATATTGAGTAACTGGGTTGGTTTGACTAAATTCTGCTAAGAAAATTCCCGTCATTACCCCCACAGGAATACTGAATAATGCACCAATACTTACCATGAGTACAGTACCAAGAATAGCATTAGCAAAGCCATTTTCAATTAATGGACTAAATAACATCTCCAACCTAAAGCCAGAAAGTCCTCTGTGCAGAATTTCCCACAATATGGACAATAATGGTAGAAGTGCTAATGCCGTCAAACCAAAGGCCAGTCCATTCATTAAGTATGTAAATACTTGTCTACTGGTAGGTAAGGGCTTGCATAATTCCGATGCTATGGATTGATCTATTTGCGAATTAAAAGAATCACTCATATTTATTTTGGATTTTGGATTTTGGATTTTGGATTTTGGATTTTGGATTTTGGATTTTGGATTTTGGATTTTGGATTTTGGATTTTGGATTTTGGATTTTGGA
>OMJF01000003.1 GCA_900299285.1 Anabaena sp. 54
ACTAATGTTGGGTTTTTGAGGGTCAACCCAACCTACAATTTATTTCACTAATGTTGGGTTTCGTTGCGTCAACCCAACCTACAATTTATTTCACTTCAGATCCCTGACTTCTTGAACAAGTCGCGGATCTGATGATGATGGTCTAGGAATATAGGAAAATTTAAGAATGAGAATTTTGGGGTAAAATCATTTCCCGAATGGCTGTGGCTGTTGCAGGGGCGAGTAAAATCCCATTTCGATAGTGTCCGGTGGCCAGAAGAATATTTGTAAAACCTGGTAGTTTATCAATTACTGGTGCTGGTCTACCTTCGGGACGAGGGCGCAACCCTGACCAAGTGCGGAGAACCTTGGCTGCGGCTAAATCTGGGGTAAATGCGATCGCTTGTTGTCTGACAGCATCCAATAAAGCTTGATTTGGCGGTATTTGGTCTTGATCATTAGGAAATTCTACCGTTGCCCCGACCCAATAATCACCATTACCCATGGGGACAATATGCACATCATTACCAGTAATTACCGGTTGAAATTCAGGATTTCCTAAAGTCCGTCCTAAACTTAGATATAAGGCTTGTCCCAACACCGGACGGATATTTACCATCTGATCTAATTTTGCAGTTAAAGCCTTTGAACCCAAACCCGCAGACATGATAAACCAATCAGCGGTCACTTTACCTTGTGTAGTTTCAATAAAATTACATTTGTGTGCTTCTCCCAATCCTTTTTTGATGTGTAAGGGTGTTGGGGGGGCTGGAGGTGGGGTTTCTGTTCCGGTAACAGACACACCAAATTTAAAATTTACACCATTGCGTTGGGCGGCATCTACTAAAGCTAAAGTTAAAGCTGTAGCATTTAATTGTAGATCTTGGGGAGAATAGACAGCGCCAATACTTTGGGGATAATTAACCTGGGGACAATATTTTTGCAGTTGTTCTTGATCCCAAACTTGTAATTGCCAACCTTGAGATTGGCGAATTTCCCGCAGTTGTTCCCATTCTGAGAGAACTTCTACACCACTTTCTAAAGGACGCTCTAAATTTTCTGATAATAGCATGACGATTCCTTGCCGATTACAAGGGATTTTGCGTCCTGTAATCCTTTCTAATTCGGGAATCAATTTTGTATAGCGTTGAATGCTACTTTCTCGCATTCGCCAAGCAATACCCTTAGTTTTATGGCTAATGATACCCATTAAGACACCGAGGGCGGCGCTAGTAGAACCTTGTGCCGGTTGTTTTTGCTCAAAAACAGTGATATTTAAACCTTTAACTTGGCTCAGTTCATAGGCGATCGCCGCCCCAACCACACCACAACCGATAATTACTACATTCATGGTTTTCGCGCTTGAGTCAGGGGTGAAGAATGAAAAGTCTTCCTCTCCACCCTACCACTCCATCACCCTAGCATTTTGTGATTCAAGACTCGAAAGGAAGCAGGAAGCAGGGAGTAGAGGCAGAAATATATTATTTATTATTCTTTACCCTATTCCCTGTTTCCTCCTACCTCTTGCCTGTGGCCTTTTCCTTTAGCTACTTTTTTCGGGAACTAGTTCTAAGAACTTGTCAATATCCACAAAAGCTTGTTTGTAATTACTCAAAGCCTGACTGGTATTGCCAACGGTAGCAGCCTGATCTATTTTTACTAAGTCCTTCAACAAATCTTTACTGATTTGCCTTGCCTTTCCCTGGTCCTGTTGTGCCAAATTGGGGACAATATAAGCCATATTTGACTTAGCTTCCGTCATCGGTCCGTGGATAAAATTGCCTACTTTTATCCATTCACCTTTAGAAATCAAGCTTTTTAGTTCCCCTTGGCGATCAATTACCGCCTTAATTCCCGGAACGTACTCCTGAATTTTAGCAACTTCCGCTGCTGTATAAGATGGTGGTAAAGTAGCAACACTAGGACCACCACAACCAATGAGGAATGTTGCTAATAATACGAAAATCAGTGAGAAAATAGAACGTTGACGCACCATAAATGGAAATTAATTTTTTCTTTGGTTGCCGATGAACAGTGTTATTTTAGATCGCTATGTAATCAACCGTTACAATTAACTTAGGTTTTTCTGTCTTGATCTTTATCTCCCCCCCAGGCTAACCGAATATAGGAGATTATTGAGTGAACGCAGCCGAACAAGCCACAAACCTCGAATTTGCCAGCAAAATTGCTACGGTGGTCAATTTGTTTAAATACGAATTTCCTGATGTCAAATCTGATCTCAAACCCTGGCATAATGACCTGGAAACCAGAGAATTAGTAGATCCAGATTCCATTGACATCGGTTTTCACTTCCCCGGTGTCAGCAAATCTTGGCGCTGTCGCAGTATTTTAATTCAAATTCGATTTTATCAAGATCCTATCACTCATCACCGTCGCGCCATTGGTGTGGAAGCGGCTGGATTTGATCATCGTGGTGAAGTTTGGCGACTTTCTACGGTGGAAACCTGGACTTTTATCGGTGATTCTATACCTTTGGCCGGTGTTGGGGAAAAACTCAAACAGGTTTGTCGGCAAATTTTAGAGGTGTTTAATCGGCCGAGTCAGTAAAAATAACAGTAAAAATAACAGTAAAAATAATTAGTTTTTCTGTTGATCTAACGCCCATTCCCACCTTTGCTTTAAGTCATTACAGTGGCTAGAGGGTAAAACTTGATCATGTTGAAGTCTACCAACGACAATTCCCGGTGCAATATCAATCTCATTAGCAAACTGGATAATATTGGCTTTACTAATTTGTGGGATTGATGTCAGAAATCGTTGCAAATCTCCAGGAGGAATAAGTATATCGGCTGAGAATTTGTTAGCTTCTTTCTCTTTTTCTTGATCCTCAACAGAGATAATACCTGTTCCCTCAAGAAAGAAATCTCGCTTACCATGTAGTAAAATATGACCAGCTTCATGGAAGAATGTAAACCACAAATGATCATCAGTTTTATACCGCAAACTGAGTTGAATAAGGGCTTTGTCAGCATTCAACCAATGAGTTGCACCACTAGTTCGCATTTTCGGAAGTTCTGGCAAAAAAACCACAGCCACACCCGCTTCCGAGCATAATTGTACCACTTTTGGTTGGAAAATTTCCGGTGGTTCTAATGTGAGAGTACGGATTTTTTGTAGTGTCTCTTTAAACTTATTGGCATTGTAGGGAGCGCAAACAATTGCCGATGCTTCGATTTCTCCCCGACGTAACCAAGCAGATATAGCTTTAGGGTCGCTTTGAAATGCTTGAGATTTACGAAAATCTATATGATGATTCAACCATATACCCTCCCATTGTTCAGGGGAGGCAACGGCGAAAAAATTTAGCACTTCCCGCAGTTGCTCTACTTTATCCCCACAGCGGCGAATCCAGCCATATTTAATCATAGCTGTGACAGGAATTTCTTTCAGCCAGGGTACTTGTTTTGCTAAACGCTTTTTTTCTTCCTGTTGTGCTAAAAATTCCCGGTAATGTCGTTCGTGATTGTTCCAAAAACTAGCTGGGATATTGAATATCAATTCAAGTTGCAATGCTGTTTCTGGGGTAATTGCGGCTTTACCCTTAATAATTTCATTAATTGTTTTTTTTGGTCTTCCTGTCCGTTCCGCTAGTTCTGCTTGGGTCATACCCCTATCTTCCAGGACTTCCAACAGGGTATCCCCCGGAGGTGAAACGTAATCTGGATTGTACCGATTTTGGATCTTACTTTCCATGATAATTCTCCACGCCGATTATTCTCACGGCAGTTACTTGATTCCAGTCGAGACCACCATCTAATTTGGTGGGAATTGGGTCATTTGCGGGTTCAAAGATGAGTCTGTATGGATGATCCAAGTCAAGCGCTAATTGACCTGCTCGATCATGAACTAATTCGTGGCAACGTCCAGGAACATTTCGCATATCCTCTAGTACGTTGGCGTAAAGTAAGGAATTGAGCCGTTTTTGGATGCGTTTTGCTCTATCTGCACCATGATTTTTGACTAAAAGGCGTTGGTTATTGCACTCTTCTTCAAACTTGCTATTCTCGAATACAATATCCATTATACCAATCTTTCATAAATATTGTTAACCTTTAGGGTTAAATATATTTTAGGCTTTAAATGCAAAAATAACGGCAATAGCCCAGAAAAGAGGTTTAAATTCTTACATATTATAACTTATGTACTAAATTAAAGTCTGACTCAAAATTACTCATAATCAGTTTTGCAACTACCATCTACACAGTATACTGATTGATAGGTTTGAGAACGCTTCCCAAACAATGTATAACGATGATCCCGAATTTGTTCATAAAACCTATCCCCTGCCCATTTCATCCCCGGTAACGCCCGATACGCATCCACAAATATACTACCCAAAGGCAATAGTCGTCCAATTTCCTCAGCAGCATTACTACCTTGCCAACGTTTCTCTGTGGCATTACTATCAATTAAAATCATCCCCTGTTCACAATCTATTGAAGTAATTCCCCATTGGCATAATGTCTCTTCATCTTGCATCGAAACGTAGCGAAACAGCTTCCCTTGGTCTAAAGTTTCCAACAATTGCACTAAAGTTACACAAAGATTACAGTTGCCATCATAAATCACGTAGTAATTCATAAAATTAAGTATCTTACTTTTTAGTCTGTATGGGCGAATACATAGCTTTTTCCAGTCTAATCAAGTACAAAATTATTTGCGTCTATCTGCGTATCCTTCGGGAAGCAAGCTACAATTATTACTGCTTGTACCTCACTTGAATGGGAATGGCTATATCTGTGTTTACTTTACTATATAAACAGGTAATATGATCTAGTAGAAACAACTAACTATTATAACTATTAATAGCAGTGTTTATTCAGATTCAAAGGTAATATGATCAGACTGATATGCAGGTGGTTCAACATGAATTAAAATCCTCACTGGACTGAAACGTTGTTCTAGTTGTCTTTCTACTTCTTCTGTAATATTGTGAGCCGTTTCTACATCGCGTGCATCTACGATTAAGTGCATTTCTATAAATACTTGACGACCGATGACACCACGGGAAGCGATATCATGACAGTTAAGGACACCTGGTACGGAAACTGCAATTGTATGAATTATTTCTGGAGCGATCGCCATTTGGTCTACCAGCCAAGGTAAATTTTCTTTTAAAACTGACCAACCACTCCAAAATACCAGTAAAGCCACTGGGAAAGCCAGTAGTACATCTAACAACTGATAACCCAACCAAACTCCAATTAAACCGCCAATAACCGAGATTGTCACCCACACATCACTCATGGTATGGGTAGCATCCGCGATCAAAATAGAACTACCTACCCTTCTTCCTACATTACGTTCATAAAAGGCGACAAAAATATTTACTCCTAACACTATCAGTAATAACCACAATTCTGGAGGTGATACTCTCACAGGTTCACCACCTTTGATAATTCTTTCCACTGCACCTTGGATAATTTCAAAACACGCTATACCTAAAAATGCAGCGATACCTAAAGCCCCCACCGCTTCAAATTTATTATGCCCGTAAGGATGTTCTCGGTCTGGTAATGGCGAAGAAAACTTAATAGCAACTAATCCTAAGACATTATTAGCACTATCCGTTACACTATGTAAAGCATCCGCCAGTAAGCTTAAAGAACCTGTCCAATAACCTACAACGACTTTTAACCCCATGACGAATACATTCAGCAGGAGAGTGATAATTAAAACTTTTCTAACTTCCGTGCGGTTATCGTAAGTCATATATTGATAATTGTGATTTGTGAAAAAAAAGAATAGAGAATTTATTCTCTTGCTGTACAACAATAGGTATTTATTTCTAGGAATAAATATACAGGAAATAGGTCAAAAATTGCTAATTAAGAATTTATCTCTTTATGAATAAATCCTCAAGAGGTGATGAAAATTGTAGGTTGGGTAGAACGAAGACCAAACCCAACAAAATTTAGTAGGTTGGGTAGAAC
>OMJF01000004.1 GCA_900299285.1 Anabaena sp. 54
CGCAGCACCCCCCTCAATCCCCCCGCTGCGGGGGGAGGAAGAGGATAAACTTTTAATATTGGCGGGGGTTGGGGGTGGGGTTCTTGTACCTCATAACATTGGGAAGTGCTGTATTTATAATTTTAGACCTTTCAAACAACCTCTAAAAAAGTTCATTTTAATTACTAATTAACTCCACAGCGTCTCGTCCATCAATATCTTGTAAATAAACTTTGACAATTTCTTCTTTTGCTGTCGGTAATTTTTTCCCCACGAAATCTGGATGAATTGGTAACTCTCGATGACCTCTATCTACTAATGCAGCTAAACGAATCACTTCTGGTCTACCATATTCATTGACTGCATTTAAAGCAGCACGAATAGTTCTCCCTTTAAAAATGACATCATCTACAAGTATCACAGTTTTACCAGTCAAATCAAAAGGAATATCGGTTTTTTCTGGAGTTCTCAAACCAATTTTATCTAGATCATCACGATAAAATGTAATATCCAAAGCACCTACAGCAACAGTAATATTTTCCAGAATTTCTATTTGTCGTGCTAATGAATAAGCTAAAGGAACTCCTCTAGTGCGAATACCCAAAAGCAACAACTGAGATAAATCTCGCGTTCTTTCCACAATCTGAGAAGCCATACGAGTTAATGTCCGACGCAGTTCCTCTGATGAAAGGATTTCAACTATTTTAGTAGACATAAGATAGATAATTGGTGATTGGTAATTGGTAATTGGTAATTGGTAATTTGATACATCAATCATGACTTTTCAAACACCCTCTAAGGTATTAAAAATATTGCTATTGCTAGTCCTAACCACAATAAAAACGCATATCGGGTTAATTTTAAAGCTTGATCAATAGAATCTGGTGTAATGGGATAAATAGGATCTCCTAAAAGTGGTTTATGTTTAGCGACTCCACCATACCAATTTACACCTCCCATTTGTACACCTAAAACCGCAGCATAAGCGCATTCACTCCAACCAGAATTAGGACTAGGGTCTTTAATTGCGTCCCGGCGGCATATTTGCCAAACATTGACAGGTTTGGCGGATAATAATGATAAAGTTATCACTGTCAGGCGACAGGGCAACCAAGTAAAACCATCTTCCCACCGCGCACTAAACCAACCAATGTAAGTATAAGGTGCTTGCTTATAACCGATCATGGAATCTAAAGTGCTACTAGCTTTATATGCTAAAGCCAAAGGAACAGGACCCAGAACAGGGATAAATGTACCAATAATAGTATAAAAAAGAGGAGCCATTACCCCATCAGTAGCATTTTCTGTCACAGTTTCCAAAACTGCTCGGAGAATTTCCGCAGTTGAAAGATTAGCTGTATCTCTCCCCACATAATTGCTGAGAATTTGTCGTGCTTGAGCTAATTCTCCCTTACTTAAAGGTTGTAGAACTTCCATAGCTGCGTTTCTTAAACTTTTGAGAGCGAAACAACTAGCTAGAAGAATGGTTTGTACCGTAATTCCTAAAAATGGATGTATCTCCTGGGCGATTTTAACTATGATCCACCCTAGCAACCCACTGCCAATAATGACACTAATCCCCAGTATAATGCCCGCAAGACGCTGAGAAAAAGGATTTTGACAATATTTGAGGAAGAGATTAGTTAAGCGAGAAATTACCCAGCCTATAACCCGGACTGGATGTGGCCAACCCCAAGGATCACCTATTAAGTAATCTAACAATGCAGCCAAAATCAAAACCAAAGCAGATATCATTTATTATTCCTTGAATATTCCTTGTTTCCTGATGCCGACATCTGTTAAAACTAACGATTAAACCACAAAATTGGCTTCTTCACCTTGAGAAGCTTGCCAACTGCGAGCATCATAATAAAGGTCAGCCAGGGTAATATTGTACAAAGCTTCTTTGAGCTTTTGATTGAGCCTGTTCCACAGAGAAGATGTTACCCAATCCGCTGTTTGAGAAGGTGTAGGATGATTGAGAGGTAAATTGGTAATATTTTCGCCAACAGCTTCTAAGATTTGTCCAATAGAGATTTGTGTAGGTTTTCTGGCCAACTTGTATCCACCAACGCTACCACGAATTGATGTGACTAAACCAGCGCGACGCATTTCTATAAGTAGCTTTTCCAGATAGGGAGCAGGAATATCTTGACGTTTAGCGATCGCTTTAACCGATTCAGGACCATATTTTGGCTGTAAACTCAAATCTAGCAGAGCCTTCACACTGTAGTGTCCTCTAGTCGTTAGTTTCATCTATAGTATTCCTAAGTATTCCCGTTTAATGTTGAAAATGATTGATGAAAAAGCAGAAAAGAGGAAGGGAAAATCCCAGAAAACAACCATCTAGTTAACAATATATTTTTAGGACTGACCCCAAATATCTCTCCCAGCCTCTTTTCTTGGTGTTCTTCGCTCCTTCGTGGTTGATTATTCATTGACAGAAGTGTAGGTCCTGATTTTTCTCGTGAGAATTTCTAGAAAATATTGAGATAGTACAACAATTTTGTCCATGAGTGTAATATACTTAGCTAGACTGATGGAAAAATTAAAGGAATCCTTTCCTATTAGTTCAATGTCAGCTAAAATAAAATTCACTTAACAACTTCAAAAATTCGTTTTCGACCCAAGTTAATGCCTAAACAGAAAAAAATTGAACCCCTAGTTGGCGAAGAACTGATCACAAAAGTCAGAGAGCTAGAAACCCTCAGCAAAGACGAAAAAGCTAAAGAGTGTGGCTACTATACTGTTACAAAAAATGGTGTAGAGCGTGTCAATATGATGAAATTCTTGAATGCCCTAATTGATGCAGAGGGTATTCAATTAGATAGTTCCCCTGGTGTTAATGGGCGTGGTGGTCGTAGTGCCAGCTATAGAATTAGTGTGCAATCAAATGGCAACTTACTCATCGGTTCAGCCTACACAAAACAGATGAATCTTAAACCTGGAGATGAGTTTATCATCACCTTGGGCAAAAAACACATTCGACTGCGGCAAGTAGATGCAGAATCTCTAGAAGATGCGGAAGTAGAAGCTACAGTTTAGTTCAGTTGTGGGTTGTCAGTTGTCAGTGGTTGAGTTTTACTGTTGATTAACCCCTGACGGCTGCACACTGATCTTCGCTTCTTCGATGTCCCTCTATACCTCTATATCGTTAACAGGTAGAACTGGTAAATAGCTATGGAGTGCTTTAGTAATTGCTGTGATATTACAAGTTAATTCCAGTTCCCTAAATTCTAGTAAACCCAGAATAAAATCGGGATTTTCCCTAGCTACCACTGGTAACTGATGTAAACCACGTAATGCCATGCGGTTTAAAGCTTCAGATAAAGGTTCATCAACCCAGGCATAAAGAATATCAGTAGTACAAATATCTATTAGTTTTTGGCTAGATAAAGTTTCGTGAATTGCCGGGGGCAAATTAGGGATATTTTGCCATAGAGAAAGAGTTCGCTTAATATCTTCCAGAGAAAGAATTCCCACCAATCTGCCTCCATCATCAATTATTAAAGCGCTGCGTGTACGGTCTTGGGTCATTGCCACCGCAGCCTCTATGACTCCCAGGGTGGCTGATAATTTTTGGGGACGAGTGTGCATAGCATCTGCGACTAACATTTGCTGCCACATTTCCACCTTTTCATCTTTCAACTCTGGCAAACCAATCTGTTGCAAATTAGAATTGGCATCTATTGTTGGTTTAATTCTTTCCACCAACCAAACACTTAAACCCACAGCCGCCATCAAAGGTAGTACAATGCGGTAGTCGCGGGTTAATTCAAATAACATGATAATTGCTGTTAATGGCGCTCTGACGCTACCTGCTAAAACTGCGGCCATACCCACCATGGCATAAGCTGGGGCGGCAGCCATATATTTCCCCAGTTCTGGTGCTATCAAAACCAGAAATTTAGCATAAGTAGACCCAAAGGACGCACCTAAAAACATAGCCGGTGCAAATAGTCCACCCACAAAACCACTACCGGAACTTACTGCTGTCATCAACAGTTTTAATGCTAGTAATATTAGTAATAGCTTGAGGGAAAAATCCTCATCCTGTAGCATTGCTTGTACAGTTCCATAGCCAATACCCAAAATTTGCGGGTAACGCCAACCTACAGCACCAATAATTACACCACCAATGATTGGCTGAATTGACTGAGGAATTTTCCCTAATAACTTTAACCCTGGTAAATTCCCAGCAAAGCCTGCTTTAGCTAAACGAATTGCTTCGGTATAAGCGAGGGAAATTAAACTCGCACCCAAACCCAAACCAAGATAAAGAGGTAATTCTAAGTAACTACGAACTTGATAAGCGGGTAAGGCAAAAGCCGGTTGTGAACCTAAGCCAATTTGACCAATTAAAGCTGCCACCACGGCAGCCAGTAAAACCACACTTACGGCTGATGTAGCAAAATATGTAGTTCCCATGACTACTTCTAAGGCAAAAAATACTCCCGCAATGGGGGCATTAAAACCAGCGGCTAAACCAGCAGCCGCCCCAGCACCCAAAAGTAACCGCTGGCGTTCCTGAGAGACTTGTAATATATCAGATAATAAAACCCCGAAATTCGTACCAATTTCTACACTTGGGCCTTCGGGACCTAAGGATGCACCACTACCTAAAGAAACAGCCGCAGCGATCATTTTTGTCACTGGTCGTAGTGGTTTTTTGGCTTCTTTTCCTTGGGAAACAGCGATTAAAGATGACAGTCCTGGACCAAAATCCTGAGTGCGCCAACGCATTAGACCAACAATGATGCCACCTAGAGTAGGGACAGCGGCTAAAGTCCAAGCACCCCAGCCTCCAATCAGTCCCATGAAATTTTCCAGCATGAAATTGTTAATTAGCTGGATTAAATAGTGAAAGGTGACTATACCCATACCGGTACTACCGCCAATTAGCACGGCTAAAAACAGCACTACTGTTTCTTGGGACGGTTGAAAACGATTAATTAACTGGGTAAACTGAATGGAAGGTGTAGGAAAAGCAGGGGATTCCCTGACCTTCCTCTGGGAAGCAGGAGGCAAGAGAGTCATAGTCATTAACAACGGGGGTAAATTTAAGAAAAAATAAATCTATTTTTTATTTGTTATCTCTTATTGTGGTTCATTATGGGGGCAATTAGCCGATCAATAATTGATTAACTAAAATTACAAAATATGTGGGAAAAAAGAATTCCACCTGGCAGTGTTAACAATTTGAGTTAAAATTGAAGGGAGTATGTCACTTGGACTTCCATTCTCAATCTGATGCTATTCTTCAAATAATTACAAGTAATTATGGCAGAGGTAGTAAATTTTAAGTAAAATTCAATACGGCTATTATTATACAAGAAATCAAGGGATTAGGCGGACGAGGTAGATGAGTACAAATACTTTTGATAATCATTATGTTACTTGCCCAATTTGTCAGAGAAATAACAGAACAAAGCCAATTAAGTCTTACGTTGGTTTGTTTACCTGTCCTTATTGTCAGGAAAAGTTAGTTGTTTGCCAAAGTGGACATTATGTACGTGATCCGTTTATTTGGAGACAGATGATGATCTCTTCGGATCTCCGTCGTCAAAGCCGACCTTTAGCTAGGATTATTAGAGATTTTATCGCTATTAAGCGTCCTCTTTTGTCTTTGGCTGTGGGAACTGTGGTTTTTTTGGCTATTATGACTATAACCCAAAACAAGACAAGTCTAAATAGTCAAGAAATTACCCCCATCGAAAGCATCAATAAGGTTGAGAAATAGATTTTTTCCAGAAGCATGAACTGAATTTTGGATTTTAAATTCTCAATTGAAAAGTTAAGCTTTGCAAAGCTTTTCAGGGGTGAAATGTAAACACAAGAATAAATCTAAAATCTAAAATGCAATATCTCAAATTATACCATTAGTAATAGTTTTGATATGGGAGGAAGACTTATTGATATAGGGTAGATCTCGACGCGATCGCAAGACAAACGAGATCATTAATATCAAAAAACTGATAACTGGGCTATCTAATATGGCCAACCTGCCATACTAGACAATAGGTAGCATTGTTAGATAAGTTAAAGAACTATAAATAGCTACTCAACGTTCTTGCATATTTTATTGGTAATATTATGACTGCTGAGTTTCATTACATACAGATCAAAGGTAATTTCTAATTTTGTCATCCAGAATTTATATTTTAAACAATGGCCATATCCCAAATTAACTCAGTTTCCCGGAAAGAGAGATAATTTTTTGGCGAAGATTTTCTTATTAATTTTTTAATAAAGTTTACAAGCATTTTCCCAGTTAAATGATATAAATACTACTATCAGTAGTTAGTTAATTACCCACAGGGAGAATGTCAATGAACCTACCTTTTATTTTAGATGTGGCGCTAGGCCTAATTTTTATTTACTTAATTTTGAGTTTACTGGCTTCAGAAATTCAAGAACTATTAACAACAGTGCTGCAATGGCGTGCTGAACACCTCAGAAGGTCTATTGAAATTTTCTTGGCTGGTGATGCTCAAAATTCAGAAAAGCCGGAAGTGATTCAATTAGTTAATAAAATTTATGGTAATCCTTTAATACAAAGTATTAATCAAGAAGCCAAAGGTTTATTAGCTACTTTACCCCGCAAGGTGACTTGGGTAGTTGCTTCATTCTTTAGTTTCTGGAGAAAATCTAACTCCAGATTGAGAAAAGAAACTGTTTTTGGTGATCAAAAACGTAGTGCGCCTTCCTATATTGGTGGGGAAAATTTTGCCAATACTTTTATGGATACTCTACAATTGCCAAATCTGGTAAAAAAGATCACTGAAATCAGGCTAGAGAAATTCAAGAAAGAAAATTTAGATGAGATCATACAAGTTTTAATTACCTTGGAAAATAGCATTAATAATCAAGAATTATCTAGTGATTTTGCTAAAAATATTGCCAAAGATTATAAGCAGTTGGAATTTGAGTATAATCGCATTGTTAATGAATTTAAAAACGAAAAATATGATATATACATGAGTATAAATCGCATGAGAGATAGCCTGGACAAATATATATATTGTTTCGAGTCCAATATGGAAAATCATGAAGATATTCTAGATAAACCTTTACGGGAAATAAAATTCCTGAGAAAAGATATTTTTGAAGATCCAGAAAAGGCGATAGTTCTAGGGGGACTAAAACCTAATATCAATGAAATTGTCAAATCTATTAAGAAAGGTAGTGATATTCATGATGAAGTTATAGCCAACCTCCAAGACAAAGATAGTGAAACTTATAAAAAAGTTAAAGAACTAATTGATAGTTTGCCAGATTCTGTAGTCAATAGTATTGAAACTATGGCAAAACGGGTGCAAATGAGAGCTAAAACCACGGAAGAAGGTATTACTCTCTTGCGGAAAGAAATTGAAAATAGTTTTGATAGTTCTATGGAAAGAGCATCTGGTGTTTATAAACGAAATGCAAAAGGAGTTGCTATTTTAATTGGTATAACTTTAGCTATTGCTACTAATACAGATACTTTTCATATTGTTGACCGTCTATCTAAGGATTCCTTATTGCGGGAAATAATTATTAAAAAGGCTGTAGAAGTAGAATCATCTCATGCTTTAGGTATGAATCAACCAGATCCTAATGATATTTTAAAGGATGTTGAATTACCAATTGGTTGGACAATTCCTAACTTAACACAACAAATTTGTGGAGATGATGTTTCTGCGGAAAATGCAATTTTTTGTGTAAGAGTAAAAAATGGTCAATCAAATGTTTATGTAAGGGAAATTGACTGGAAAAATTTCAAAGTTAGTAAGTCACCTATTTTTAGAGTTTTGATGATGATTGGTGGTTGGTTTATTAGCGGTATTGCTATTGCTATGGGTGCGCCTTTTTGGTTTGATTTATTGAGTAAAGTTATGAATGTGCGGAACGCGGGTAAAAAAGGCAAACAATC
>OMJF01000005.1 GCA_900299285.1 Anabaena sp. 54
ATGTCAGAAAGCATCACCATTACCCAATCAGATATTTTACAACAAGTTAAATTATCCTGTAAAATACCTGAGTTAGTTGAGCAAATTATCAGCCGAAAAGTGATTATAACTGCTGCGGAAGAAGCAGGGATAAAAGTAGAAGTTGAAGAATTACAAAAAGCAGCGGATTTTCTGCGATTAAATAATGACTTGACCAGTGCTAATGACACTTGGAAATGGTTAGAAAAACATAGTTTATCTATAGATGATTTTGAAGATATAGTCTATACTGGTGTAGTTACTGCTAAGTTAAGCAAGCATTTATTTTCCGATCAAATTGAACCTTTCTTTTTTGAAAATCAGCTAAATTATGCTGGTGTGGTTATGTATGAAGTTGTATTTAATGATGAGGATTTAGCAATAGAACTTTTTTATACAGTCAAAGAAGGTGAAATGAGTTTTTATGATGTAGCTCACCAATATATTCAAGATGTAGAATTACGTCGTAAAGGGGGATATTTAGGAGTATTAAATCGTCGGGATTTAAAGCCAGAAATATCTGCTGCTGTCTTTGGTGCGAAACCCCCACAGGTAATTAAACCGATAATTACTTCTAAAGGGGTACATTTGATTTTTGTGGAGGAGATTATTCAACCGGAGTTGAATGATAAATTGCGTCAGCAAATTGTTAGCGATTTACTATTAAGTTGGATTAAAAAACAGGTTAGTCAAACAGAGATTAATGTGAATTTGGACTGATTTAATCACAAAAATGTTCTCGTTTCTCGTTCCCATACTATGTATCCGAATAAATTACAGAAGACTCTGCCTTCATTGATATTAAATTATTGAGGCAGAGCCTCTAGGTAGCATTCCCAGTCGGAGACTGGGAACGAGAAAACGAGAAAACGAGAAAAACGATAAAATTGACGAAAATCTATTAACAACAAATAAATCAGGTAATTTTAAAAATGTACAAATTTGTCACCCTAAATAATACAACAGCAGTCTTTTACCAAAATCTAACTTATCCTACTTATTGCTCACACTTAAAAGTATTAGATTCTCACGAGTCCATAATGGCTGTAGGAGTACATTTCGGTTCTCAACCAGTTGGACTTGTTTTAGCTGAAACTTCCACAGAGCAAAATCAAAAAATTGCCACAATTCTTTCTTTGTTTGTAGTACCAGAACATCGGGGAAATGGACTAGGAAAAAGTCTATTAACTTATATGGAAGATAAACTTATTCAACTTGGTTGTTTGCAAGTTAATGTGGTTTATGTATCTAATTCCTCAACTCCATATTGGGAAAAGATCCTCCAAAAATGTAATTGGTCTACCCCAGAAGTCAGAATGTTAGTTTGTTCCTGTTTAATCGCTAATTTTAAAGATGCTACTTGGTTAAAAATTGCCAATACTTTGCCTTCCGCATATACAATTTTTCCTTGGGTGGAATTAACTAACCAAGAACGGGAGTCAATTCAAGAACAGCAAGCTACTTCTCCTTGGTATCCAGAAATTCTTTCTCCTTGGTCAGACGAAGAGATAATTGAACCATTGAATAGCTTGGGATTACGTTATAAAGACCAAGTTATTGGTTGGATGATCACACATAGAGTTGCTGAAGATACAATAAGATATACGAAAATGTTTGTGAGAAAAGACCTCCAAAGCTTAGGTCGTGCTATCTCATTGTTAGCTAAAGCTATTAAGTTACAGTTAGAGACTATGGAAGATAGCAAAGCCGTTTGTACTGTCTTTGCGGACAATACAGAAATGATTAGATTTGTTGATAAACGGTTAGCTCCCCACCTGAACTCTATGCGTCAGTCTTGGGGAGCTTCAAAAGTATTTGGGTTAGATAAAGTTGTCTGACTTGTAGTGACTTCAGATAAATATACCAAAAAATTTGAATTTGAAGTCTGTATTCTATTCATCTGAAAATGGCTGTAGTTTCTCTCCATAATAAAATAGCAATCCCATCTAATTAGGATTGCTATATTTCGGCTAATTAAAACCTAAAGGATAAAGTCGGAAAAATCGGATTCCTAAAAATCGGATTCTTACACTTCTTACCACCAATAACAGTCTCAAGTTCCAAATCAGAATTGATATGAGACTGTAATTGGAGGAATATATTTCCACCATTTAGTTTTACCACCAATTGTACTCTCAAGTTCTAAATCAGATAATTCATCAAATTGGTTTTCAACTTGTGCTAAGTCAGCAATTTGAATGTTAGCCATCTTCGTATTCTCCTTGGTTTTAAAAAATCAAAACATCTAGAAAACCGGAAATGTTGTACTTTTTCATTTCCCGACTACATCATATTAAAAATAAAAACCTCTGTCTAGAGACTTAGACAAAATAAAAGTGACATAATTGCTGCAATTATGTCACTTTTAATAGCTTGCTGATAACAGTATTTTACGCACAAAAATCCGTAAAATTGCCTTTTTAGGTTGAAAATATCACTAAAAAACAGACAATTACGGACTAAAAATAGCCAAAAAAAGGGACATAATTGTTGCACTACTGTAGGAATTTTGTCACTTTTGCCTATTAACTTAAATATAAACAAATTCTTAACTTATTAAATAAGTTAGATGGATATATATTAGCGTTTATAAACACATCTTATATAATATATGTAATTTATTTCACATAACTACTTAATCAGATGGTGGGTTACGCTGTCCCTAACCCACCCTACATATATTTTAAGATTTCAACAACAGGATTAATTTAATTGCAACCAATTAAGTAAATCCGCCATACTGCTAAAATCTAGTAAAGCCTCGCTTAGATTTTCCAACTGATTAACAGAAAGAGATTGAATACGCTGTGTCGTTTCCGGCGATAATTCACC
>OMJF01000006.1 GCA_900299285.1 Anabaena sp. 54
GGGTGTTGTCTCTTTCATGAGAGTTAGTTTCGATGTGAAAGCTTGATATATCTAGATTATAAGTGTTTTTGGTCTATTTTTTTGCCTAAGTCCCGATAAAAAAATTAACTTACTGAAGCGATCGCTGTTTTGGGAATTTGGGGATGTGCGTAGCGAAGCTTACCGAAGGTATCGCTGTTATGGGGTTTGGAGGATGAGCGATCTTTGTATCATTAAATATAATTAGTCCTATTAGCTCAAATCTAAATATTCTTGGTTAAATAAATAATCATCAAAAAGTTAACGCTATCCCAACAGCAAGAGATTCAAATTTTATTCTAGTTGTAGTTCTATCTTTGTTCTTACCTTGTCTAAAACCTGTTGGAAAATATCTTTCCACAAAATCAAGCATTGAGTAAAATTCATTTTTCATGCTTTCTAAAGTATTTTGATCTGTTCTGTTCATATTTTCTAAATAGTTATCAAGAAACTCTGTAATGTTTTTATATTTCTTAAATTCTTGATAACTATTTAGAAAAGCAAAAAATCGTAAAACAAATTCTTGAGGTTCTACTCTTCTAATTGACGGTTCTGTAAAAGCACAAAGATTAATAAATCTTTCTGATTTTGCTAATTCATCTATTACATTAAGAAAAACACCTCTTATAATACCTCGGCGTTTTTCCATTTCATTTAATTCAACACTACCCGTATTTATTCTTTCAAATAAATCTCTACGTGCTTCTTCATCAGCTTCTTCAGATAGTTGAATTATTCTGATCGTTGTTCTTTTGAATCTTCTTTGTCGGGCAATATTTAGTTCAGAAAATCTAAACCCTTCCAGCTTTGTTAACTTTTCTAGATTTTGTAATTGTAATTTATTTTTAATAAAATTTTCCAAAGTACGTATTCTTTGTGTTCCGTCTATGATTTCCAAACGAGCTAAATCTTTAGTTTCTGAATAATTTTCTTCTTCTGTTTCTCCAGAAATATCTGCTACGTAAATGTAAGGAATAGGTAAACCTAAGAGAATAGACTCAATAAACTTAGATTGTCTTGCTTCATCCCAAGCCATCTCTCGTTGGTAATCTGGAATAAATATTTCATTTGTATCATCATCAATACCATTTAGGTATTTCTCAACTATTACTTCAATTGGATATTCAATCGTGTTATAGTCAACAGTTTTTTTCTTCTCGCGGATTTGTATTTCCGCTTCTTCTTGCATTTTTTCTGTAATACTTTTAGTTAATAAATTGTTACTCATATTAGGTTGAAGTATCTAAATTATTCCATCTATAATATCATAATCTTGACTTCTTTAGCCAATCTTTTGATACGACTTAGGTAAATAATGAATAGGTAATTTTTAATACAAATTATCACTTTGAAGGTATAGAACAGAGTTTGATGGGCAGGTTTTTTACCTGTCCTAAGTCTTTGATCTATAAGTTTTCCATTGTGGTTAAATTTTTTTAGTATAAAGATAATCTTAAAAAATCAGGTTAATTATTATACTTAAGATATGTTGATATCAAATTGCTGTAATTAATACCGTCTATGTTTTATCATCCTGTTGCTAACGACATTTGTAACTTATTAAAAAAAGAGATTACTAATCAAGAAGGAGAAATTATTTTTAACTTTCTTAATATCTCTGTTAAGATTAATGAAAAAAGTGCCATTGGTGATTTATTTCAAGAATGGTTAACTGAATGGATGAAACGAAAAGGAATTCGGTTTAGAACCAAAACAAATACACAAGAGTTTCCTGACTTTTTACTAGATATTTCAGATACTACAGGGTTATTAGAAATCAAAACATTTAATTATAATGCTTCAGCTAATTTTGATGTAGCTAATTTCAAAGCTTATTGTCGGTCTTTAAAAACAGAAGCATATCGATTAGATGCTGATTATTTAATTTTCGCTTATGAATTAAAAGATTATAAATTTAAAGTTAAAAAAATTTGGTTAAAAAAAATATGGGAAATCACAGGAGGATCAGCGGATTATTCAGTTAAATGCCAGGTAAAGCAAAAGGAAATTGTCAATATTAGACCTATTATTTGGTATACTGAACAACAGCAAGCTAGAAAACCATTTCAATCTAGGCTTGATTTCGTCGAAGGTTTATATCATACATTGATGAAATATCCTGGGACACAAAATCAGAGTGATGATTGGCTAGAAATAGTTAAAAACAACTATTTGTATCATACACAAATGGAACTATAGAAATCCGGTTTTGTATGATTATGCTATGCAAGCTATCAAAAATCAAATAGGAGTTCTATATAATTTTTACAAAATACAAAAACCGCTATTTGTCTTATCTGGTTAAAATGTATACTTGATTAGGTACTGATAACATCTTTTCAATAATTATTCTCTCTGTAATTTCTTGAATAACAGTAACTACTACTGTATTTCCCAATAAATCAAATGCTTTATTTATGGGTAAATTGATTTGATAATCTTCAGAAAAACCAAATAATCTCAACCCTTCTCTAATAGTTAAACATCTTAGTCCTTTACCATCAACTACCGCTAATCTTTGCATATCTGTAGCTACTAAAGTTGGCGCAATATCATCAGGATTTAGTATTTTGTTAATTGGAAAACTGAGTTTACCAACTACAATATTATAGCCTTTAGGTAAATCAAGTCTATATTCCCGTTTTTTTATTTTTTTACCGTCATGATTGAACTTTTCTTGAATATCTTTAGGATGTTCATATTTTAAATAACCTTTATTCACTAAATCCTCTAACATTTGTTTTAAATTTTTATGCTGATAAAAAGTTTCAATTTCATCTAAGCTCAGAGGTATTCCATCCATCCACTGAATCCCCTTTTTAGCAGACCAATTTTTTCTTCTTCTTTGTTTCAGTAATAAATTTAATAATTCTTTTTGTTCTATACTAACAGTTCCTTTTAGTTCTAAATCCCAGCTGTGAATATTATCGTCTCCTCCTCTTTTATCTCTAATAGATTTACCGTAAAGTTCATTGGGAGAATATTGTGCTAATAATTTTTTGACAAAATTGGTTTGCAAAGTTGGACAACCTGTTTCTAAAATATCGGATAATACAGATTTTTGATTTCTAGAAAAATTTAAAGAAATAGGATTTGTTTTAGTTCCAACTATATAAACTCTTTTTCTATCTTGAGGAATACCAAAATCTCTAGCGTTTAAAACGTCACATTTGACTTGATAACCTAATTGCTTTAATTTATTTAAAATAGTTGTGAGTGTTTTACCGTTATCATGTTTAACTAACCCTTCAACATTTTCTAATAAAAATCCAAAAGGCGATTTATCTTTTAAGATACGTTCAATTTCAAAAAACAAAGTTCCTCTAGTATCTAAAAATCCTTGTCTTGTTCCTGCACTACTAAAAGGTTGACAGGGAAAACCAGCTAATAAAATATCAAAATCAGGGATATACTGACTTGATATTTCAGTAATATCACCCCATATTTTATCTTCAAAAAAGTTTTCTTTATAAACTTTAATTGCTGTATCTTTAATTTCTGATGTAAAAACACATTTACTCTTAATCCCTAAAATTTTACAGGATTGCTCTAAGCCCAATCTCATTCCCCCAATTCCTGCAAATAAATCAATAAATTTAATAGTAGTAGACATTGTTATTTGTTAAGTTTAGTAAACAATTTGTATACTAGCATAGTCTAGCATAAGTAGGTAGGAGAATATTAAAAAATATTTCGTTTTGTAATTCAAATTTGGAGGTAATTTAGTAAACTTTGTTTAAGAATGTAACTTTTATATTGAGTTAAATTACTTAATATTGATTATAATTTGAGGGGTGTAATTTGGAGGATGTACGATAGCGAAACTCTCGGAAGGTATCGCTGTTTTGAGGGTTTTGGAGGTGCGATCGCTGTTTTGAGGGTTTTGGGGGTGCGATCGCTGTTTGAGGTTTGGGGATGTGCGATCGCTGTTTGGTGGGTTTTGGAAGTGCGATCGCTGTTTGGTGGGTTTTGGAAGTGCGATCGCCGAGATAGTTTATTATAGGGACTTGAACCAATAAAATCATAACTTGTGAGTCAACAAGACAAACTATTAGCTAAAATTCTATCAGGCGCATCCGATACGAATATATCCTTTGCTCAACTGTGTCAACTATTAATAAAACTAGGATTTGATGAAAGAATTCGTGGTAGTCACCACATTTTTACAAAAGAAGGAGTTGAAGAAATCTTGAATCTTCAACCCAAACAAGGAAAAGCCAAAACATATCAAGTTAAACAAGTCCGTGAAGTTCTACTTAAATATCAGCTAGGAGGTCAAGATGATTCTACGGTATGAAATAACTATTTATTGGAGTGAAGAAGACCAAGCATTTATCGCAGAAGTTCCAGATTTACCGGGATGCGCTGCTGATGGAGAAACTTATCAAGAAGCATTGCAAAATATAGAAATTATTATGCAGGAATGGATAGAAACTGCTCAAGATTTAGGTCGAAAAATTCCTCAACCTACACAGCGTTTAATGTCTGCTTAATTTATGCTTTTGGGGATGTTGGAAGTGCGTAGCGTATCCCTTACGGGATCGAAGAGATAGCGCACCGTTCGCGCAGCGTGCCGAAGGCATAGGTATCGCTGTTTTGAAGGTTTTGGGGGTGCGATCACTTGTTGGGGGTGTTGGGAGTGCGATCGCTTAGAAGCATCTAACTATAAATTACTCTTGACATGATATCATAATATGATATCTTATATATTAGCTGCCACTAAAAACAAAAAAGGATGAACCTAAATAATAAACAAAGAAAAACTTTAGAATTAATTTTTACAAATCCCGTACCAGCAAACATTATTTGGCAAGATATTGAAAGTCTATTTATAGCTTGAGGA
>OMJF01000007.1 GCA_900299285.1 Anabaena sp. 54
ATGGTTTAATGAATGTTGGGTTTCCTTTGTCAACCCAACCTACTATGGTTTAATGAATGTTGGGTTTCCTTTGTCAACCCAACCTACTATGGTTTAATGGATGTTGGGTTTCCTTTGTCAACCTAACCTACTATGGTTTAATGGATGTTGGGTTTCCTTTGTCAACCTAACCTACTATGGTTTAATGAATGTTGGGTTTCCTTTGTCAACCTAACCTACTATGGTTTAATGAATGTTGGGTTTCCTTTGTCAACCCAACCTACTATGGTTTAATGGATGTTGGGTTTCCTTTGTCAACCCAACCTACTCAATATTTGGAAATAGCGCGTAAACTATAATTACCAGTTTCCCCCTTTTCGGAAGAATTGGCAGTTATTAAATAAGTCCCATCTGCTGGTAATGTGATCACAATTCTAGCATTAAAATTACCTGCGCCTTTGTCGTCATTTTCAACAATTTTTTCAATCTTCTTCCCAGCATCAGATTCAATAACTTGAGATAAGGTTAAGAAAGGATTAATTTTTTGACTATCCATTTCAATTACAACTGTTTGACCCGCTGTACCTGAAAATATATAATAATCAGGACTGCCATTTAAACTACTATTAATTACTTGACCGTCAAGGGAAATAGTTGTTAAAGATGGTTCTTTTGCTGTAGGGAGGGTCGAGATAGGAGAAACTTTTTGTTGTTTGATATCTGCTAAAAAAGATTTGACTTTCTCTCCTGGTTGAGAAAAGTTAATTCCAGTTCCAGCAGGTATACCACCCACTGGTATCCCATTAACAATAATGGGAGCTAAAGCTACACTAGTATTAACACCTATAACTCCCCCTTGGCTGTTTAATAAGGGTCCGCCGGAGTTTCCGGGATTTAAAGGTGCTGTATGTTGAATAGTTCCGTCGGGACGAATACGACTAATATTACCTTGGGTGCAGGTATCACGGTTATCGCTATCAAGAGGACTACCAATCGCAAATACTCGATAACCTACTTTAGCAGTCCCAGGACGAGCTAAACTTAGATGTGGTAAGTTTCTGCGGTTTTGGATTTTTAAGGCTGCTAAATCTACACCATCTTTAGCAAAACCTATCACATCGGCGGGTACTTGTTTACCATCCCGAAATACCACAGTGACAACACTAGGACTACCACCAACTACATGAGCATTGGTAATAATTAAACCATCTTGACTGACTAAAAAACCGCTACCATGGGAGTTACTAGTTTTAACTGTGACAACGGCGGCACTGCCTTGAGTACAAACGCGATTGGCTGCTTCTTCTGCTGATGATGCGAGTACAGTTTTAACGGTAATTTTTCCCATCAGGGTAAATATCGAAAAAAGCGTTAAAGTTCCATATCGAAACATTACATGATTGATCATAGAGGGAGATGTCCTGATAACTGTAGATAGATGCCAAAAAAAACAACTATAGTTTTTTAGACAATAGTTGTGTAAAAGTAATTTTCAGATAAAACTCGTATATTTTGACGTAACTAGTAAATATTCTGTTCCCGTCCATGTATTCGCAAGCCAAAATTATTCCCGGAAATAGGGAATAACCATGAGAAGATCTAAAATCTCAAACTTTGGGTTTTTGCTCCTTTGTGTCTGGATGCAAAAGATAATTTATACTGCTGCTTACATATCCAATCTGTAATTCTCCTGTTCACGTTCCACAAAATATTGAATACGGGAACGGTAATCTCTGAGGGTTTCATCAACCCAATCCCGATCGCTGCTGTTAACATAGAGATGAACCCAAGGCTCACTGGCATCTGGTAAAATCAAAAGCCAATTGTCATCATAGGGTTGACGAATTTTCACACCGTCAATTAATTCCAAATTTTGGGCGGGGTGGGTTTCGACCAAATAACGCATTAACGCCCCTTTAGCAGTCCAGGGACAGCGAACGGTGTAACTTCTATTAATCACACGGGGTAATTCGGAACGTACGGTTGCCAGCGATCGCTCTTGAATGGTTAACATTTCAATCAGCTTGGCTATACAGAACATAGAATCAAACCCTGGATGTAATTGAGGAAAAATAAACCCAGTTTCCCCACTACCACCTAAAACCACATGAGAATTTTTTTGACAAGCTTCCATTAAAGCTGTCGGATTAGCTTTAGTTCTAATTACATTACCATCATGACGATGGGCGACTAACTCCACCGCACTGGAAGCATGAACGGGAACAACGACGGAACTTCTAGGGTTAGCAGTTAACATCATATCAACCATCAAAGCGGTTAACATTTCACCGCGAATGGGAAAACCCGATTCATCAACTAAAATTAGTTGTTCCCCATTAGCTGATACTTGCACCCCAAAGTTAGCGTTTACGGCCTCGACAACGTGGCCTAATTGAGTTAATAGTAATTCTCGATCAGCGTTAGAAATGGCCGTTTTATTCAAACTAGCATTTAATACCACTGCATCAGCCCCAAATTTATCTAGCATTTGCGGTAAAATTGCCCCAGAAACGGCGTAAACATAGTCAATGACCACTTTTGCCCGACTGTTACGCAGAGTGTCCACATTCAATAATTTCTCAAAAGCTTTGCCATAGCAATCCATCAATTGACTAGAATAGACCACATCACCAATTTCATGACTTTGGGAACGACGCATATCTTCTTTAAAATAGGCCCCCTCAATTTTCTTTTCTTGGGCTTTAGAGATATTAATTCCCTTAAAATCCATAAATTCAATTAAGATATAATCACGGCGTTCTGGGTGTACTCGCACATGAATACCTCCGGCTACGGACATGGTGGGGATCACTGTCCGGGCGATGGGAATAGCTGTAGTATCTAGGTTTTGCACATCTACACCTACAGACATTAAACCAGCAATTAAGGAGCGTGTCACCATGCGGGAAACATTGCGTTGGTCACGGGAAACGGTGACTATTGAACCGGGTTTTAAGGTTGAACCATAGGCAGCGCCCAATTTGACCGCAAACTCTGGGGTAATATCAATATTGGCTAATCCCTGTACTCCTCGCTGTCCAAATAAGTTCCGTTGGGCGGTATTTCCCCAAATCAGATTAATATTGAGAATAGCGCCGGACTCAATTTTTTTACTCGGCCAAACTCTTACCCCAGGACTAATTTGTGCTTCTTCTCCTACTGTAGACAAAGAACCCACTACAGCCGCTTCTAAAACGTGGGCGCGTCTGTCTACACGAGTACCACGGGCGATTACACAAGCCGATAGTTGAGCTTCATCGCCAATAATTGCTCCATTCCAAATAATTGGTCTTTTTAGATGAGCATCAGCACCAATTGTCACATTATCACCAATTATTGTTCCATTCTCAATTTGTACTCTCGCACCAATTCGGCAATTATTACCAATTACCGCCGGGGTTTCAATTTTGGCTGTAGGATCAATATAAGTATTTTGTCCTACCCATAAACCAGGGGAAATTTCTGGATAACTTACTTTTAGCAAAACTTTCCTTTCTAAGGCATTATACTGGGCTTCACGGTAGGCATCTAAGTGACCTACATCACACCAATATCCCTCCGCAACATAACCGTAAATTGGCTCATTTTTAGCCAGTAGTAAGGGAAATAAATCTTTAGAAAAGTCGCATTCAGTATGTTCTGGTAAATAATCTAAAACCTCTGGTTCTAAAATATAAGTTCCAGTGTTGACGGTATCAGAAAAAATTTCACTGGTAGAAGGTTTTTCTAAAAATCGGTTAATGCGTCCTTGGGTATCTGTAATTACCACACCAAATTCAATGGGGTTAGGCACACGGGTTAATATTAAAGTCGCTTTTGATTGTTTTTGCTGATGAAATTCAATGGCCGCACTCAAATTAAAATCTGTGATACTATCACCACTAATGACTAAAAAGGTTTCATCTAAAAGTTCAGCAATATTTTTTACACAGCCCGCCGTTCCTAAAGGCTGGTCTTCTTCAATAGCATAGGTCATTTGTACACCAAAATCACTGCCATCTTGGAAGTAATCACGGAGAACATCTGGTAAATAATGCAAGGTAGCAATAACTTCGTAGATCTGATGTCCTTTGAGAAGATTGATGATATGTTCAGCAATGGGACGATTTAAGATCGGAACCATTGGTTTGGGTAAATCACAAGTCAAAGGACGCAACCGCGTTCCCGAACCACCTGCCATTAACACTGCACGCATAAATCTTCCTACTTAATGTTTTTCTTCCTTTAGTCTCATACAAATATTGGGATTTAAGGAACTTCCCCAAGAAACATCTGCTCAAAATTCTTCTATGTTGTCTATTTTCCACAAGGGGTAATTTACAATGTAAAATACGACAGTTGTATTAGATGCTGTAAATGTGATTGAGCGTTATACTTTGCCGGAAATGGGCAATCTGTGGAGTGAAACCTATAAGCTGAAAACCTGGCTAGATGTAGAAATCGCAGTATGCGAAGCACAGGCAGAACTGGGTTATATTCCAGCCGCAGCAGTTGAGGAGATTAAGGCTAAAGCGAATTTTGACCCAAAACGAGTACTAGAAATTGAAGCGGAAGTTCGTCATGATGTTATTGCCTTCTTGACAAATGTTAATGAATATGTAGGTGATGCTGGTCGGTATATTCATTTAGGTTTAACAAGCTCCGATGTATTAGATACTGCTTTAGCTTTACAATTAGTGGCTAGTCTGGACTTATTGTTAAAACGCTTAGAAGATGTAATTGCAGCAATTCGCAAAAAAGCTACAACCCATCGGTATACGGTGATGATTGGGCGATCGCATGGTATCCACGCTGAACCAATTACCTTTGGTTTTAAGTTAGCTGGCTGGTTAGCGGAAGTATTACGACACCAAGAACGGCTGCAAATTCTCAAGAAAACCATCGCCGTCGGCAAAATATCTGGTGCTGTGGGAACTTATGCTAACATAGAACCGCGTGTGGAAGCGATCGCTTGTGAAAAACTCGGACTTAAACCAGATACTGCTTCTACACAAGTAATTTCCCGTGATCTTCACGCTGACTTCGTGCAACAATTAGCACTACTCGCTGCCTCTATAGAACGGTTTGCTGTAGAAATTCGTAACCTACAAAAAACAGACGTTTTAGAAGTTGAGGAATTTTTTGCCAAGGGACAAAAAGGTTCTAGTGCTATGCCTCACAAGCGTAATCCTATCCGTTCGGAACGGTTAACAGGAATGGCACGACTGGTAAGAAGTCATGCAGGTGCAGCCTTAGAAAACGTCGCTTTATGGCACGAACGGGATATTTCCCACAGTTCTGTAGAACGGGTAATTTTACCAGATGCTTGCATTTTAACCCATTTCATGCTAAACGAAATCACCAATTTGGTAAATAACCTCCTGGTCTATCCTGACAACATGGCACGGAATCTCAACTGTTATGGTGGAGTAGTCTTTAGTCAAAGAGTATTATTAACTTTAATTGACAAGGGACTCAACCGCGAAGAAGCATACTCCATAGTTCAGGAAAGCGCCCACACCGCTTGGAACAAACCAGAAGGGAACTTCCGTGATTTAATCAGCAAAGATCCGCGCGTCATTAAAAACTTGTCAACTGCTGAGATAGAAGCTTGTTTTGATCCGCAACATCATCTCCAACATTTAGAACAAGTTTATCAACGACTGGGTATTTAGAATTGATTATAGATAGGGGTGAAAATTAAATGTGCGTTTCCTAGAACCCTGGTAGAGACGTTCCATGGAACGTCTCTACAATCTTTACCGGAGATGTCTAATGCAACAGTCCGATCACGTGCAGTAAGCCCTTACCTGTAACTAATTCGATCATCAACCCAATAAATCCTAACATGGCGATTCGACCATTCCAAACTTCGGCACTGGTGGTTATTCCCCATTCCCAACGTTCTTGGGGATACATTCTCACCCTTTTTTTCATTTGGGTAACTTGAGAAAGTTTCAAATTGGGTTGTTTAAGGGCATCAATAATCAAGTCAGATAAAGCTTGAATAAACACCGGATTGGTATTGGGTGCTTTAACCCGTCCAAAGTTGTGTATTCCTGCTTCTTCAGCTATTTCTCGGTATTCAATGTCAATTTCTTGTAGTGTTTCAATATGTTCAGAAACAAAACTAATGGGAACAACTACCAGATCTTTCACTCCTTTTTTGCCTAATTCCTTGAGTGCATCTTCTGTATAAGGTTGTAGCCATTCTACAGGACCAACACGACTTTGATAAGCCAGAGTGTGGGGATTAGGACGGTTGAGGGTTTGCATAATTAAGTAAGTGCATTCCTCAATCTCTTGCTGGTAGGGATCGCCTGCTTCCTTGACGTAGCTTTTAGGGACACCGTGGGCGCTGAAAAAGATATGCACATGATCAGGATCAGGAAACTTCTCCAATTCCCCAATGATCAATTCTGACATGGCTTGCAAATAACCTGATGCTTTGTACCAAGAAGGAATCACTGTATATTCAAGACCTTGGAGTTTGGGGTTTTCCTTCCATAATTGTTCTAATAAGCGAAAACTAGAACCGCTAGTGCTAATGGAAAATTGCGGGTAAAGGGGGAGAATTACCAACTTATCAATGTTATCCTGGGTAAGTTGGGCGATAGCTTCTTCTGTGTAAGGATGCCAATAACGCATTCCTATATAAATATTAGCTTCCTGTCCCAATTTACCCAGCTGACATTTAATAGCCTCTCCCTGTTCTTCTGTAATCCGTCGTAATGGAGAACCGCCACCAATTTGCTTATAATTTTCTTGAGATGTTTCTTGTCTGCGGGTAGCAATAAACCAAGCTAGGGGTTTTTGCATCCAGCGAAACGGTAGACGGATAATTTCTGGATCTGAAAACAGGTTATACAAAAACGGTCCGACATCTTCGAGTTTATCTGGACCACCAAGATTAAGTAATAATACCCCTATACGACCCATAGCAATTACTTTCCCCCAATCTTTACAGATTTTTTACTAAAGTTGTTAACAATATATCTTTAATTAAATATAAAGCTTTATCGGCAGGAAAAATACAATGGCGACAATTTTTCGAGATTTGAGTTACAGATACCAATGGTTATATGATAGCATCTCCCGGTTAGCAGCTGTCACTGTGGGGGGTGAAGCCCGGTTTCGTCGTCTAGCTTTAGAAAATTTAGAACTAGAAGCAGATACCCAGATTTTAGATTTGTGTTGTGGTAGTGGTCATGTCACCAGATTTTTGGTAGATTTTTCCAATCATGTCACAGGTTTAGATGCTTCTCCATTATCTATACAGCGATCGCAGAAAAATGTACCAAGGGCTACATATATCCAAGCTTTTGCGGAAGATATGCCTTTTGCAGATAATTTATTTGATGTAGTACATACTAGCGCGGCTTTACACGAAATGCAGCCGGAACAACTGCGAAAAATCATTATGGAAGTTTATCGAGTATTAAAGCCAGGGGGAGTTTTTACTTTGATAGATTTTCACCCCCCAACAAATCCCCTATTTTGGCCGGGTTTAGCGGTATTTTTCTGGTTATTTGAAACTGAAACAGCTTGGGAATTGTTGAAAACAGATTTACCTGGTTTGTTAACAGATTATGGTTTTAATGTCGGTCAACCTAGTTTATATGCTGGTGGGAGTTTACAGGTAATTCAGGGGAAGAAGATAGTTAAGAATGGTCAAGATTTTCAAGAGAAGTAATGGTCAGAATCAGGATATGCACCGATTAGCGGATTAACAGGATGTTTTTTTATGAAATATAGGTTTTTGTGAATGATAGAAAATATATTTTTCTCTGAATCATAATTTATAATCATTAAATATTCACAAAAAATCTATAAGGAAGCCAGGGAATTACAGCGTTTTCCGCTCTGATGATGTACAAAGTTGAATCATGAAACTCTTGTGGTGCGGGCATCTTGCCCGCTAGATATGTACTTCATAACACCGGAAAGTGCTGTACATTCTCTTGCTGTTTAGAAATAGAATCTGTTTGTGTAAATTCATCAAATAATTTAAAAAATTCCTCAAAAGCAGTATTTTCATCTTTAGAGAAAAATAAAATTATCTGATCCCAAGTTTGATTATAAGCAACATTATATTTTTGTTGTATCCAAGTTTGAAAACCTGAAAATTCTTGTTCTTGAGAAGTTTGAGATATTTGCATTTGACGACGTGCAAAACTGTAACCAGCGATAAAAGTGCGAAGGTTAGCGATGGTTGCTTTTCCTAAATACATAGCTGGACGTTTTTGGATATTGCGGATTAAATCGTATAAATCAAACATGATATTTCTCTGGTTAAAATTCTGTTTCAGTAATTTGAAATTCTCCACCTAAATCTTGTATAACGCAATATAAGTTATTTATCCAGTTTACCCTAGAAACTCCTTCGGGGTGAATGTTGTCAAAAATTAGTTCTTGTCCATCAATTTCTACTGCAATAGCATAATGTCTACCGTTAATGGAGATGTTTTGTTGTAAAATTTCATGGTAGATATTACAGAATGGGTCTTCTATACTGCCTGTAAACAAGTTAATTTCTCTACCAGGTATTTTCTGATTAATCAGGAATTGACGCAAAGCTATAGCACAAGGAACACATTCAAAAATATGAAATTGTTCGGCTATATCATTTAGTTGACAGCGAATATCATTATTAGTCATGATGTAGGATATTTTTAGCCAGATTATAAAAAATATAGAAGACTATAATCAGGGTAAAAATACCATAAATTGAGGAAGCCAGGGAATAAATTTTATTATTTATCAGACAACCACAACAAAAAATCTCCAAATAGTGAAAAAGTAACTTTACCTATCCAGGCACAGAGGACACAGAGGTGGAGAGAAAAAAGACTGTTAGATTTTATTTAGCAATGTTATTTTTTATTTGCTTTTCATCCCTTTACTAAAAATCCGATAGTACAACCAGGTGCTAAATTCTTTAACGGGAAATAGTATATATGTCAAGGGGTTGACCGTGACGATAATATTTCTAAAATCCCGTTTGGCAAAAAATAAAATTCCCTTTGCTACTTGGGAAGCTGACATGATACCATAGGGGTTTAGTTGACTTTTGAATGGTCCGCAAATTAATTTGCGAATTACACAATTTTGATCTAATCTTTTCAGGGTGACAATATCCCCTAATGCTCTTTTACTCAGTTCATACAAGGGACTCAAGGCTGGAGAAACTTCTGCTTCTGATGTATTTACCCATATTTCTTTGGTGGCTTTGTCTTGGGGTCCGGTGACGGTTGTGGAAAAAATATCTATCAATTCTAAGGCGGAAAATGTGTTAATTTGATAGGAGTTATAAATGTCGTTAGAATTTCTATTTCCATAGACATTTACCCCATGATTGATAATGAGAATATCAACTTTTTCTAAACTTTCTTTTAGTTGTGCTTCATTACCCAATTCCCATTTGATAACTTTAACCCGCGGTTGAATGGCGATTTTTTCTGGGTTGGTTGTTAATGCCACCACTTTGGCGTTATGCTTTAATAATTCCCCTACTAGTGCTTGTCCTAATGCACCAGAAGCACCTGTTAAAGCGACGGTTTTACCTTTGAGAGAAAGTCCTGTTCCCAAGACTTTATCTACTAGGGGAAAAACACCACTATAGTAAGCATTAACATCATCAAAATGATGTCGCCAATGATAACTTCTATTTACCCACCAAACAGAAGGAATTGTTTCTAATGGTCCGGGTAAATGATTGTAGTCTGTATCTATTGTTCCTTGGAAATATCGCAGAGATGCACCGTATAAAAAGGTTAGGGAATACCCAACTCCCAACCATAACCCCCATTGATGTGCTACTAAGGCAATTATTGTTAAGATGATTACTAGTATCACGGATTCGACGATATCGTGATACAATTGGGAATCTACGTAGGCTTTTTGGGAAATTAAAGTTAAATCCCGTTTATATACAGCATGATGTTTATTATGCCATTTTGCTAACCATGTTACTTGATGACACAAAGCATGATAAGCATCTCTGACAATTTCCGCCAGTAGGAGAGAGGAAAACCCCCAGGTTGTGAATTGGATACAGTTGTTGATTAAAACCGAGTCAATAGTTAAGCTTTGAGCCAAAATCATCATTTTTCTAGTAGTAGCACTTTTTCTGATATTGTGTATTTTTCCTAATCTATTCTAGCAGAATCAATGCTTCTAGCGATCGCTAATTTCGTCAATTAATCGCTGTTCTAGTAAATCCAATAATTCATTTACATCTTTTCCTATTTCATGAAAACAGATTTCTGGTGATGATTTGGGTGCGAATTGAATTAATTTAATTTCTCCTTTGCCAATTCCAATCATGACTACTTCTGTTTCGGGTTTATTATTATCAATAATTCCCAAAATTTCTTGGAGACGATTTTCAACTCGCTCATTGAGTTTTTCTATTTCGCTTTGGGGACAATAGACAAAATGGGGAGTTGCTTGTAAATCAATCCCGATAGTTCCCTGACTATTGCCATTTTCTAACCACAAACCCCAAAAAAGTGCAGCTAGTTCTGGCTGATTGTTTTTGACAAATTTATCCAATTGTCTGCGCCATTTATTGTCTTCTGTTTCTGGTTGGGGAATACTAAACATGATCGTTAATTGGTAATTTTATTTTTGAGATGACATTTATTTTAACCCAGATTGCACACACTAGAGTTGGCAATAAATCATATACAAGTAGGGTGCGTCAGACATAAAAATCTGTGAA
>OMJF01000008.1 GCA_900299285.1 Anabaena sp. 54
ATAAACAAAACCCACCTGGTTGGGTTTTAGAATTACCTAGTCCGCGTAGACGGACTTTGTTTGTATAGCCGCGATTTCTAATCGCCAGCTTATTTCCGCTACTATAAAAGCAGAACTCACCAGCAATAAAAGTAAATAAATTAAAACTCACTTATGTAAATATTATTTGTGTAGATACGGTTAGAAACCGCGAATCTAACCCGCCTTATGGAAAGGGTTTAGTCATTAAGAAATGATAAAATGCCACCAATATACACAAAAAGTTTGTACTTTTATAAAGTATAATTAAGAAAAATATCAATATATCTAGCTCAAGAGGCTCAGTTACTTACCTACTGCTGCTAGATGCGGTTAAAGTTTTTTCTCAAGAGAAGACTACTGTGATCCTGTACCAACAACTAAGTTAGCACGGGATCATGGCGACGGTGTAAAATTCCCAGTTGGAGAGGCAAATAAAGGCGTGGGTCAGTATCAATCTACTGAATTAAAACAGTATAATCCAGAAGCGATCGCTCGTTACTTTCGTTACCGTCCCTGGCTAGTTTGGGGACGACTACTGAGCATAATCTGGTCTTTTGCGGTGTTTATATTTAGTCTCAAGTGGGACGAATGGCAAGAGCAAGTCGAAGAAAATCAAGGACAAAGAGCTATTGAGTTGCGAAATTTACTCACCAGTTTAGGTCCGACATTTATTAAAGTTGGTCAAGCTCTCTCGACCCGTCCTGACTTAATTCGCAAAGACTTTTTAGGAGAACTGGTAAAGCTACAAGACCAGTTACCACCTTTTGATAATGGTCTAGCATATCAGATTATTGAAACAGAGTTAGATCGCTCCATGGGCGAAATTTTCCGCGAGCTTTCCCCACAGCCGGTAGCAGCGGCTAGTTTAGGTCAAGTCTACCACGGGCGCTTGGTCAGTGGGGAAGAAGTGGCCGTGAAGGTACAACGCCCCAATTTACGCCCCTTACTGACAAAAGACCTGTATCTCATGCGTTGGGCGGCCAGTTGGCTTGCTCCCTGGCTACCACTGAATCTCGGTCACGATTTAACTTTAATTGTAGACGAGTTTGGCACAAAGTTATTTGAGGAAATTGATTACATCAATGAAGGGCGCAATGCGGAAAAGTTTGCCCATAATTTCCGTAATGACCCGCAAGTAAAAGTTCCAGGTATCTATTGGAATTATACCAGTCATCATGTTTTAACTCTGGAATGGATTAACGGCTTTAAACTCACAGATACTCAAAATATCCAAGCCGTAGGTTTAGACCCAGAAGCAATTATTCAAATAGGTGTAACTACTGGTTTACAACAACTATTAGAGCATGGTTTTTTTCATGCTGATCCTCATCCAGGTAATTTGTTCGCTATGTCCGATGGTCGCATGGCTTACATTGATTTCGGCATGATGGACCAATTGGAGGAAACAACCAAGGAAAGTTTAGTTGATGCTTTAGTGCATTTGGTAAACAAGGATTACGCCGATTTAGCGGCAGATTTTGTCAAATTGGGCTTTTTAACTGCAAATACCAATATTGCCCCCATTGTACCGGCATTGGAAGCCGTACTAGGAAATGCTATTGGTAAAAATGTCAATGACTTTAACTTCAAAACCATTACTGATGAGTTTTCGGAATTGATGTATGAATATCCTTTCCGTGTACCAGCGAAATTTGCTTTGATTATTCGTTCTCTGGTGACACAAGAGGGTATTGCCCTCAGTCTCAACCCCAATTTCAAAATCGTAGAAGTGGGTTATCCTTACATAGCACGGCGGTTATTAACTGGGGAATCTCCCGCACTACGGCGGCGGCTATTGAATGTATTGTTTAAAGATGGTAAATTTCAGTGGCAACGGTTAGAAAACCTGATTACCATTGCTCGTACTGATAGCCAGTTTGATGTTTTACCAACGGCAAAAATGGGGTTAGAATTTATACTTTCAAATGAGGGTAAATTCTTGCGTCGTCAGTTAGTATTAGCTCTAACTGAAGATGACCGTTTACATACGGAAGAAGTCCAACGTTTATGGGATTTGGTTAAGGATGATTTACCGCCAAATCGCTTACTAAATGTGGCAATTAGCCTGTTAACAGAGTTTTCCAAAGAAAGTGTAGCAGCTATTTTAGCAAAGTAATTTGTTACCAAATAAAAACGAATTTTAAGAACAACCAGGAGTTTTCATGTACTATTACCCTTTACAACCGCCTTACTTTTTACTATTAGTTGGTTTTCTCACGGCTTTAACTTCTGGTCTGGCTCTATCTGGGACATTAAAATTAATTGTCCAGCAATGGCCTGATGATAAGTCTACTCAAGAAAATACTAATACTCGTTCTTTTTATAAACAATTATTAGTCCCATTTATTGGTATTACGAGTGGTGTTTGTTTATTTATTACCTGCGGTTTAGAGATATTCGGTTTTCCCTCGGAACTGGCTTTGGGTGTGGGTTTACCAATAAGTTTGTTAACTTGTGTATTTCTTTGGTGGCAATTAGGAGGTTTGCTAGATTATGTTAAAAGTCAAGGAATGCAATCTCTAGATTTAGATTCTTGGTCTTAATAGATGTTTGAAAAGTCATAAAATGTATAAATAAACCCTTTTTTAACCTCTCCCCCAAGCTAGGAGAGGTTTTTAAATACCCCCTTTTCTCCTATTCAAGGAGGTTAGGGGGTTTTGTTGATTTAGACGCGGTTTCTAACCGACAAAACTTCTTCCAAAACGATAACCTTTCCCATAAACAGTATAAATAAGTTGAGTTTTATTTCCTACTTCTAGCTTACGACGCAACAGACGAATTAAAGCTGCAACAACATTACTATTAGGTTGTTCCTCATTTTGCCATAAATGCTGTAAAATTTGGGCATGAGTTAATAATTGTCCAGTGTTTTCCATCAAGTATTGTAATAACTGACTTTCTTTTTGCGAGAATTCAATCATTCTTCCGTGACGATAAGCTATTTGATTTTGGATATCAAGTTCTAAATCTCCTACAATTAATTTTCCCGTTATATTGCTATGAGATTCAGTGCCAGCACGACGCAATAAAGCCCGAACTCTTGCTAGTAATTCCCGCAATTCAAAAGGTTTTACTAAATAATCATCAGCACCCGCGTCTAAACCTTGAACTCTATCATCAAGAGTATCTTTTGCCGTCAGAAATAACACAGGAGTTGTTTTACCTTGAGAACGTAATTCCTGGCAAATCTCCAACCCAGTTTTTCCTGGTAACATCCAATCTAAAATTAGTAGATCATAACTGCCTATTTTTGTCAAATTGCTGCCACTGATGCCATCATAAGTAGTATCAACACTGTAACCTTCACGGGTTAAAAGACGACTTAAAGGGTCAGTTAGTTCAATTTCATCATCAACTAATAAAATTTTCATTTTGTTGGTAATGGACAATATAGATATATTCTCAATATAGTGAATTATAAACACATTAAGGACATCAAAAAAAAATGTTAACTGTTGCCATACCAAAAGGTGTATTACTTAAACCTACTCTGAAGCTATTACAATCTGTGGGATTAGATTTTAGTGCTTTCTTAGAATCAGGAAACCGTCAATTGCAAATTCCTGATACTAGTGGACAAGCCAAAGGGCTGTTAGTTAGAGCGCAAGATGTGCCTGTTTATGTAGAATATGGTCAAGCACAGTTGGGAGTTGTGGGTTACGATGTTATGAGAGAAAAACAGCCTCAAGTAGCCCAATTAGTAGACTTAAAATTTGGATATTGTCGAATGTCTGTGGCTGTAAAAGCCAACAGTTCTTACAAATCTCCTTTAGATTTACCTGCACATGGTCGGGTTGCTTCTAAATATGTAAATTGTGCGCGAGAATATTTCCAAGGTTTAGATTTACCCATAGAAATTGTCCCTTTGTATGGTTCTGTGGAATTGGGTCCAATTACGGGAATGTCGGAAGCAATTGTTGATTTAGTTTCCACGGGTAAGACTTTAAAGGAAAATGGTTTAATTGAAATTGCCACCTTGTATGAAAGTACAGCGCGGTTAATTGTTCACCCTTTAAGCTACCGTTTGAATACAGGTAATTTACATCAATTAATTGCACAAATGCGGTTAGAAATACTCAACCAAGTTTAATTTATTAGTATAGGCAATTAGTAGGTTGGGTTGCAGAATGAAACCCAACATTTTCAAAATTTTGTTGGGTTTACCAACGCCTCAACCCAACCTACAAAATTATTCACCTTTTTCTGTTTTGCTGACCGAACTAAGTTGATCTAAAATTGTCAAAACTTCTTGTTCAAATGCAACTTGAGCGCGGTTAGTTTTACCCCCAATATATAAAGTTTCACCTTTTTGTAAAGCCCAAATTTGGGAATGGGAAAAATAACTCATGACTACACCCAACATTAATAAAGCAAAGCCAGTATAAACAATGGGAATACCAGGATCAAATTTAATTTGTAAACCTGTACTACCAATGACATCAATAATTTTTAAATTCACTCCATTTACAGGGATAGACATTCCTGCACGTACAGTATTAATTAGTTTACCTTGAGCATCATAAATTAATACCATTCCTTGTAGATCTTTGGCTAATAGAGAAACACCTTCACTTAAATCAGGCTTTGTTGGTATCCAAGTTCCCCAAATTCTACCTTTACCTTTGGTGTCTAATTGTGCCATTGGTAATTGGAAAATTGGACTTTTATTTAATCTTACCTGAACGCTGGAAATTCCCCAATCTGTTTGATAGAAAACTACACCATGATAACGCAAAGGTTTGTTAACATAGATCTGCTCATGATTAACTTCTTCACCCTGATTATTCAGCACAGACATATCTGAATAAAATTGGTCAATTCCTCCCGTTGGTGTGTAATCAATCCAAAAACGATTGACACGCACTGACCAATCTTTTAACACATCTTGAGAAGACCAAGCACCAGCATCAACAATATTTTTTACCTGGAATGTATCCCCACTAGAAATCATTTCTTGAGCCATAAATCCCGTCATTGATCCACAAATTCCGCCTAATAAAATGGCAACAATACCAATGTGAACAATGATTGGACCAATGCGACCAATTATACCTTTCCGGGCATAAAGAATATCATTTTTCTCTTGAAAAATCCGATAACTTTTTTGCTGCAAAATTGGCGTAATTGACTGTAGGGAAACACCCTCTAATTCAGCACTCAAAGCTAATTTTTGAAATTGGCGAGGTTCTTGGTAATATTTCCATTTTTGAGCAGCTTTCAGGGCTGGTAATTGACGAGTAAAGGTACAAGCTGTTAAACTCGTTCCAAATAGAACTAATAAACTCAAAAACCACCAAGTTCTATATACATGATCTAACCCAACTACTTGAATAACCTTCCAGGTAAGAAACCCAAATAAAGCAGGATGTTCTGGATAGTTAGATTGGTAAAATGCAGGTAATTGTCCTTGTTCAATTACAGTACCGCTAACACTAAATAAAGCAATTACTAATAAGAGGATAATTGCCAAACGTAAATCAGTTAATATGGGTAAAATTTTTCGCCGCATAAATTTCCCAGGTATTAACCACCAAATTAATTCTGTGGGTGTTGTTTGATCTAAAGTCATTATTTAGAAACTACTAATAGGGATACGAGAAATTAGAGAAAAAATGCCAAAACCTACTAATAATGCCCCGCTAATAGGATTTATCCAACCAGACCAACGACGCAATTCTAATAGTTTTTTAATAGTAGCAGTAAACGTACCTGCTAAAATTAATGGAGCTACATATCCAGCGGTATAAGCAAGTAGTAAAACCGCACCTAAAACTAAATCTTGGGTATTAGCAACCCAACCTAATAAACTAGCTAAAACTGGTGTGCTACAGGGAGAAGCAACTAACCCAAATGTTAAACCAATAGAGTAGGAACGCACTCCGGGTGGCAAATCTTCAGAAATCCAATTTGTGTCATTTAAAGAAGGAAATTGTATGGGTAATGCTTCTAATAAGTTTAATCCCATAATAATAGCAATAATGCTGACAATAATTGGTAAACCAATTCCTATTTGACCGTAGACTTTACCCACCAAACCTGCTATAATTCCCATTCCTGCTAGTGTAGTTGCTAATCCTAGCGCAAACCAAGTTGATTGAACTGCTGCTTGTAAGCGAGTTTTAGCTTCATAACCACCAATATAGCCAATAGTAATGGGCAACATAGACAGCATACAGGGTGTGAGACTGGTAAGCAAGCCCGCAGCAAAAATAATGCCAATACTAATAATACTCAGGTGAGTGAGTTGATTAGCAACAAGGGTGTTAGCAAATTGTTCCAGTTCGTAAATTCGGGTTTCGAGAATTTCTAACATGAGTATGTTTAAATAGAAAATGCTTACTCTGGTTGAATTTTAACATATTTTGGTGGTTGAGGTGATGAAAATAAGTAATATTAATTAGGGTATTGCCAGATATTTTCCCGGATGTTTGTGAAAGATTGATGAATCTCTAGTAAAGATTGCCAAAAATCAGGTTAATTATCCTCAAGATTATTTGAGGATTAAATCAACATCAAATATCCGCAGAAAAACGAAAATAGTAGTTGATAAGGAATCTACCAAGATGACTCAGAAAACCAACAAAACCAACAAAATTTTCCAACAATCTGGAGTTATTCCCTATAGAATAATAGAGGGAAAAGTAGAAATTTTATTAATTACCACTCGTAAACGTCAAGGTTGGGTGATTCCTAAAGGGGGACTTTGTAAAGGTATGAGTCCTCATGATTCAGCAGCAAAGGAAGCATGGGAAGAAGCAGGGGGTTTTAGGTAGAGTCACAACGGAAAAATTGGGTAATTATCAATATCGAAAACGGGGGAATATCTATCGAGTAAATTTATTTTTATTACCTGTAGAAGAAATATTAGAAGATTGGCCAGAAGCTACTACAAGACAAAGAAAATGGTTAGAAGTTAACCAAGCTGCTGAATTAGTGAAGGAAAATTCACTCAAAAGAATTATTCAGACTTCATTAATAATCAACCAATAGAAGAGTGTTTAAATTATCTCAAAGGACAAATTATGACTTTTGAGATAATTATGGGTAAAATGATCTACCACATTTGTATCACTTAATTCTAAATTATAAAAATCCACAAACTCATGATCAAAATATGGTCCTGCGTGCCAAGTTCCCATATCTAATTTAATAAAACAACTTCCGGGAATCTGAAAAGCCGCAATTTTTGATAATTCAGGTTCATTTATATGATTATTAGGTGGACAAACTACCATGAACCAATCTTTACTATCTAAAGATCCTAAACATTGAGTACATTTGACATGACGAGTAATGTGGTGAAATTTTCTACCTTTTTCCTGTAACCGCATAATATACAAACGAGGAATACCATTTTGTAAATTTAATTGTGCATCTTCTTGATCAAAATTTTTGCCATCTTTACTTACATATATTACCTGTCCATAGGGTTGAAAATTCTCTGGTGTAATTAATTGAGATCGTAATTTTTGTATTTTTGATAATGTACTCATAAGTTTTTGACTAAATATTTGAGTGTGACTGAATTAGAGTAGAAAAACCAAGATTTAGAATCTCAAACTTTGCGACTTTGCGACTTTACGACTTGGCGCGAAACATATAGCAAGTTCAGCTTGAGTGAGCTACAATGCGGGCAAGATGCCCGCACCACTGTAATATTGTCATTATGGCACGCGCTCCTATTTGATTTTTATTATTCTCAGAAAAAGAGAGAAGGAATATATTTTCCTTCCTCTAATTTCCAGTTAGAAAAATTTAGATCTTGCCAATGTAGTGTAGTCCTAAAATAATACCTGCTCCCAAGATGTGTCCAAAAGAAGCAGTTGCTAGTACAGCGGGTAAACCAAAACCACCGAAAAATTGAGGTGCTGGTAATTCTGGTTTAGCGTTAGGCTGCTGAATAGTAAATTTGCCCACAGCGATCGCAAAAATATTGGCTAAAATCATAATGATGCCAATATTAGGACTCCATTCTAACGTTGTTGTAGCTGTAGCCAGCAAGGTTGAAGTTAACATCTAATTTACTCCTGATATTTGGGGACACTTAACAATATCATCTAAATATTGAGTAATAAAAATCTATATCATTGCTTACTTTGTAGCAAAATTTAACATTTGTTTGCAATTGACAATAGAAACAATCATTGTTTTCAATGGCAGATTTTAGTGTTTGATCATACTTATGATATCTGGAATGGCTGATAATTGGTAAGATAAAAGTAATTACTTCCTGAAATTGATCATGTCCTCAACTATTAATTCCTTACCACCTGCGCTAAAGAAAATTGTCGAACGCTTTCAAAGGGCTACAGAACCCAAAAGACGTTATGAACAGTTAATATGGTACGGGCAAAAATTGCCACAATTTTCTGAAATTAATAAAATCCCAGAAAACAAAGTTCCCGGTTGTGTATCTCAAGTATATGTAACTGCGTCTTTAACAGATGGTAAAGTAATATTTCAGGGTGATTCTGATTCCCAATTAACGAAAGGATTATTAGCATTCTTAATAGAAGGATTAAATGGATCAACACCTACAGAAATAGTCGAACTTACTCCCGATTTTATTCAAGAAACTGGCTTAAATGTTAGCTTAACACCTTCTCGCGCTAATGGATTTTATAACATTTTTAAAACTATGCAAAAAAAAGCTTTAGAATCTAATTTAGAAGATTAAAGATGAGAAAACGAGTAAATTCTTTGTAATTGTGAACTTAATCAGATGTCTACTAATTTATTAACAAATACTGCTGCATTTGGTGGTCAAGTACAGGAATATTTTTGGCTATGGGAAAATCAGGAATTACGAATAGTATATGAAACCATTGGCCAAGGTTCACCCATTCTATTATTACCAGCCTTTAGCAGCGTTTCTACCAGGTCAGAAATGGCAGAATTAGCGAGATTACTCGCACCCCATTTTCAGATCACTGTCATAGACTGGCCTGGGTTTGGTGACTCTTCCCGACTCGGTTTAGATTACAGACCAGTCATATATCAGCAATTTTTGGCAGATTTTGTCAAGTCTGTATTTGATACAACAGTTTCCGTAATTGGTGCCGGTCATGCTACTGGTTATATTCTAGAACTAGCGTTTAAAGAACCGCAAATACTTAACAAAATTGTATTAATAGCTCCAACTTGGCGTGGACCCTTACCAACAATGGGTGCAAGTCAGGAAATAGCGGCCATGGTACGGGGAATTATCAGATTTCCCATTATTGGTCAATTCCTGTATAAGATCAATACAGCACCATCTTTTTTAAAATGGATGTATACTCGTCACGTTTTTAGCAATGCTGACAAACTTACACCCGATTTTATCGCCAATAAATGGCAAACTACCCAAAAAACAGGAGCGAGATTTGCTTCAGCGGCTTTTGTCACAGGTAATATTGACACCTTTTACACTCAATCAGAATTTCTTTCTCTGGCTCAATCTTTGTCTATACCAATTATGGCGGTTATTGGCGCATCCAGTCCGACAAAATCACGTCAGGAAATGGACGCATTAGCAGCTTTACCAAAAATAGAGAGTGTGGTAGTTCCCGGTTCCTTAGGACTTCATGAAGAATTTCCAGGAGAGGTTTTTCAGTTTATCCTGCCATTTTTAAATCGGTTATGATAGGCAAGATTATCAAAGTTGCTTTGACATTATGATGAATTCAGAAACATTCAGTTCAATACCAGTAACCGTTTTAACTGGCTATTTAGGTGCTGGGAAAACCACTTTATTAAACCACATTCTTACCTACGAACATGGTAAAAAAGTCGCCGTTATTGTCAACGAATTTGGAGAAGTAGGTATTGATAATCAATTGGTAATTGATGCGGATGAAGAAATATTTGAAATGAATAATGGCTGTATTTGTTGTACAGTCAGAGGTGATTTAATTCGCATTATTGGCAACTTGATGAAACGCAGAGATAAGTTTGATCATTTAGTAATTGAAACCACCGGATTAGCTGATCCTGCACCTGTAATTCAAACCTTTTTTGTGGACGAAGATTTGCAAAGTCAATTGTCATTAGATGCTGTGGTTACAGTTGTTGATTCCAAGCATATTTGGCAACATTGGGAAGCGGACGAAGCCCAGGAACAAATTGCTTTTGCTGATGTGATTTTATTGAATAAAACCGATTTAGTTACAGCAGAAGTTTTAGATGAATTAGAAACCCGGATTCGGTCAATGAATGCAGTGGCAAAAATTTACCGTACCCATAATTCCCAATTAGCAATGTCAGCTTTATTAGGAGTAAAAGCATTTGATTTAGATCATGCTTTAGAAATTGATCCTAATTTCTTAGGAGAAGATGCTCATGTTCATGATGAAAGTGTTTATTCAGTTGCTATAGTATCACCAGGGACTATCAATGGTGAAAAATTAAATGCTTGGCTATCAGAATTACTCAGAACCCAAGGAACAGAAATTTTCAGAATGAAGGGAATTTTGAATATTGAAAATGAAGATAACCGCTTTGTTTTTCAAGGGGTACACATGATATTTGAATGTCAAGCAGATAGACCTTGGAAAGCAAATGAACCTCGCAGAAATGAACTTGTATTTATTGGCAGAAATTTAGATGAAGCACAGTTAAAAAAAGATTTCTTTGCCTGTATAAGTTAGGTAAATAAAATTCACAGCTACACAGACAAAACCCACCTGCGTGGGTTGTAAATCTAGTAAACTTAGTCCACCTATGTGGACTTTAATTGTGTATTAGGGACTTCTAATCTTTTAACATTTCTGAGCAATAAAAGATAACAAATATGAACCTAACGAAACATTATTCCACAAAACTTGCAGATTATGTCACTGCTTTAGCTTGGTCTTCTCAAGGAGAAATACTGGCTGCTAGTTCCGCTGCTGGTGAAATTGTTTTATGGGAAAATGGCAAATTAATCACCTTACAAACAGCTACAAATCAAGTAGTAAATTGTCTAGCATTTTCCTATGATGGTAAATATTTAGCTATTGGCGGACAAGATGGAAAAGTGAAAATTTGGTGCGAAAATCAATTAATTACCACTTTAGAAAATGCACCTGTTTGGGTTGATCAACTAGCATGGAGTGGTACTAATAATCAACTAGCTTTTAGTTTAGGACGTTATGTGCAAATTTGGGATGCAGACACATCAGAAGTCGTTGTCACTCTTAACTTTAATGATTCCTCTATTTTAGGAATTGACTGGCGTAAAGATGGCAAATATTTGGCTATTAATGGTTATAAAGGTGTAAAAATTTGGTCTACTCAAGATTGGAATGCAGAACCATTTATCCTTTCCATGCCTACCGTTAGTATAACAACAATTTGGTCAGGTGATGGTGAATATTTAGCCTCTGGAAATATGGATCGAACTCTCACCGTTTTACAATGGGAAAATCCTGATCCTTGGGTCATGCGCGGCTTTCCGGGGAAAATTCGTCAACTAGCTTGGTCAGACCTCAAAACACCTACAGGTGCGCCAATTTTAGCTGCTTCCAGCGTTGAAGGCATAGTAGTATGGGAGAAGTCCATAGATGAATCTGTGGGCTGGGAAGCGCGAGTATTAACCAATCATGTAGATATTATTCAAGCAATATCTTTTGCACCCCAAAGCTTGATTCTTGCTTCTGCTGGTGCTGACGGTTGGTTATGTTTATGGGATGAAAATAGGGAAGTATCACAGATTTTTAGCGATACAGAAGCAGGTTTTTCTACTCTATCTTGGCATTCCCAAGGACAATTATTAGCCGCAGGTGGTGAAGAAGGAGAATTAATAATTTTGTCAAATTCTTAGGGGAATTAAAAAAAATTTAACCCTGAAATTGTAGATTGGGTTGAGGAACAAAATTCAACACATTCATTAATTTAGAGATAATTTAGAGAATTTGTGATAAAAATTTCTTAGTTCTCTCTTCTTTGGGATTAGTAAAAAAAGTGTCGGGGGTAGAAGATTCAACTAATAAACCGCTATCCATTAGTACCACTCTATCAGCAACTTCCCGCGCAAATCCCACTTCATGGGTAACAACTACCATTGTCATTCCCTCACTAGCGAGATTTTGCATGACATCTAAAACTTCTCTCACCATTTCTGGATCTAATGCTGATGTCGGTTCATCAAATAGCATGATTTTAGGTTGCATTGCTAATGCACGCGCTATAGCTACTCGTTGTTGTTGTCCACCAGATAATTGTCCGGGATATTTTTGTGCTTGCGCTAAAATTCCCACCCTTTCTAATAATTGCATTGCTAATTCTTCCGCTTTCACTTTGGATATTTTGCGGACATATATTGGCGCTAAAGTGATATTTTGTAAAACTGTTAAATGGGGGAATAAGTTAAATTGTTGAAATACCATTCCCACTTCCCGACGAATTGTTTCAATGTTTCTTAAATCATGACCCAGGATAATTCCGTCAATACTAATAACTCCTTTTTGATATGCTTCTAAAGCGTTAAATGTACGAATAAAAGTTGATTTTCCTGAACCAGAAGGACCCATTAAAACAACTACTTCTCCTCTTTCTACACTTAAACTTACACCTTGGAGAACATGAAATTTACCATACCATTTATGGACATTTTCGGCAATTATTATCGGTTTTGTTTCTGTCATATATCATTCCTATGTACATTTTATTTAGCAATGTTGGGTTTTCTTCCGTCAACCCAACCTACGATATTAATTGGTTTTCTAATTTTTTAGCAGCTAAGGACATTGAATAACAAAATAACCAATAAATCAAACCAATAAATAAATATACTTCTGCATATCTTCCTAAAAATTGTGGTTGGGCTAATATGGAACGTGCCATTCCTGTTAATTCTACTAATCCCACTAATGATAAAAGTGATGTATCTTTAAATAAGCCAATAAATTGACCAACAATTGCGGGAATAACTGCGCGTAATGCTTGGGGTAATATTACTAATGTGAGTAATAAGGGTGTATTTAATCCTAGTGCTTTTCCTGCTTCTATTTGTCCTCTGGGAATTGATTGTAGTCCGCCGCGCACGTTTTCGGCCATGTATGCTGCACTAAATAATATTAGTCCCACAATACCTCTGAATAATCTATCTAAACGCAAATCTGCTGCTAAGAATAAGGGTAACATAACTTGAGCTAAAAACAAAATACCAATTAATGGTAATCCTCTGACAATTTCAATATAAAGAATAGAAAACCACTGCACTACAGGTAAATTACTTGTTCTTCCTAATGCGAGGAAAACCCCTATAGGGAAGGAAAGCACAATACTAATTATTGCTATTAATAGGGTGAGTAATAAACCATTCCATAAGTTTGTAGATACAGGTTGTAACCCTAAACCACCACCAATTAACCAAATAATTACCGGAAAAGACAATAACCACATTAGGGAAAGCCAAGGTGTGATAATTTGGGCAAATTTTTGACCAATTATCACACCTAAAACTATTAAACCTGTAATTAATAATAAAGAAAAACGACTAATGAACGGGATGGGTATTATTAATAATAAAACTAATAATAAAACCCCAATAATAAAACCAAAAATCAGAGAATTGCGTTTTGTGAATATTGCTTTTTTAGTAAAAACACCTCCAGTAATTGCGGTTAAATATGTAGATATTCCCAAAACAAGCCAAATTCGCCAATATAAATTCTGGGGAAACCTTCCCACCAAAAATAAAGGTAAATTAACTGTAATTACTTGCCATTGTGCCTTAGTAATTAACCAAATTGCAAATCCTTGAAATAGCCAAAATAGAAAAATCGAACAAACAACAGTTAATAAACAATTATACCAATTATTAAACAGATTTTCTCTCAGCCAAGTTAGTTTAATCATAATAAAAATGTCAGTTTAATTAAGGTAAAAATATGCGATTAAATGGTTGTTTGCGATAGCGACGATAAATATTAAAGTCTTTGTCTAGAGTAGCAATAGCAGAAATGTTTAATCTTTTATCAATTAAAATCAGAGGATAATTATTCATGATTTCTTCTTTGATGTCTTGCTTGAATTCTGTCAGCAATTGCTTTTTTGCTTACATCTCTATCTGACAAATCTCCTGATCCTTCTAGTAAAAATTTGGGATAACCACCCATTCTTTCTAAAACTGTTTTAGCTGGATTTGGATAATTGTTAATATCTGTTTCTAGGGATGAGATGAATTGCAAAACAAAACAAGTGGGATTTGTTGATCACTAAGGTTAGCGATCGCTTGTAAGAGTTCTTGCTGTAAATTTGTGGGGTACATAGTGATTAATTCTTGTTGTGATGATGACAATTTTAGCGAATGTATCGCTGTTTGCGAATACTGCGGTTAACATTATCTTTCCTTAATCTGTACAGAACGATTAAATAAATTCATGGTGAAAGAAATAATCAAACTCAAAGTCAGATAGGTAATCATAATTAACAGCATTACCTCCACGGCTTTTCCAGTTTGGTTAAAAGTCGTAGAAGCAACAAAATAAATATCAGGATAACCGATAGCGATCGCCAAACTGGAATTTTTTGTTAAACTGAGATATTGACTAGTTAATGGGGGAATAATCACCCTTAAAGCTTGAGGAAAAATCACCAATTGCATTGCTAAACCTGGCTTTAAACCCAGAGATTTTGCAGCTTCCCATTGTCCTTGAGGAACTGATTTAATTCCCCCGCGCACAATTTCCGCAATAAATGCACCCGTATAAAAAGTCAACCCCAATAATAAACTAGAAAACTCTGGAGACAAGGTAAACCAAGGAAATTCAATGCCATTTTGACTAAAGTTAGCGAAACTCAAAACAGAAATTTTATTTTCGGCTTTAGGGAAACTCAGAAAAATTGCAAAGTACCAAAATAGCAATTGTAATAATAATGGTGTATTCCGAAAGATCTCCACATAAATCAAACTAATCTTCCTGACTAACCAATTATCTGATAGTCTGACAATTCCCGCAGTAATTCCCACAATTGTGGTTAGGAAGATCCCCATTATTGCTATTCGCAAAGAATTAATTAAACCCACGAACAAAGCATAATTATAAGTATCCGTTGGTTGATAATTAATTAGGGTTTCCCCAATATCAAAAGATGCTTGTTGCTTGAGAAAATTAAATCCGAATTGAATTCCTAATTGCTGTAAATTCCGTCTGACATTACTCCATAAAACCACAACTATACATACTGCTAAAAATACGAAAATTAACTGAATAGCATTTTGCCAAAAACGATAATCACGCCATAAAGGAGGTTGAGAATTAGTCATTATTTCAATTTAGTATTCTAGTATTACCGGAAAGGTGGAGAATAGAGTAATCCTCCTTTTATTCCTAATTGATTTTGACCACGAGGAAGATTTAGTTTTGTCTTTGTTCCCAAATTACGTTCATAAATTTCGCCATAATTACCAACGTGCTTAATAATTCTGGCGGCGAAATCATTTGTTAAACCAATCCCTGATCCCAAGTTTCCTTCTGTTCCTAAAAAACGTTTAATATCGGGATCTTTACTATTTGCAAACTGTGATAAATTTTGAGAATTAATTCCCAATTCTTCCCCTTTGATCAAAGCATAAACAGTCCACTTAACTATATCACTCCATTGAGTATCGCCTTTAGCAACTGCTGGCGCAAGGGGTTCAGAAGAAAGAATATCATCTAAAATGACGTTATCTTCCGGTTTCGGTAGGGTTGTGCGTCGAGAAACCAAACCGGAACGGTCTGTGGTGACAGCATCACAACGTCCTTCTGCATAAGTAGCAAAAGTAACATTTACATCCTCAAAAACGACGGGTTTATAAGTCAAACCCCGTTTTCGCATTTGGTCCGCTAAATTCTGTTCGGTTGTCGTCCCTGTTTGGACACAAATAGCTTTGTCTTTCAGGTCTTTAATAGATTTAATATTGCTATTTTTGCCAACCATAACCGCCTGACCATCATAAAATACCACAGGTGCAAACTCTAAACCCTGGGAAGTGGCGCGGCTAAAAGTCCAGCTAGTATTGCGACTCAAAATGTCTACTTCTCCAGTTTGTAAAGCTGTAAATCTCTCTTTAGTATTGAGATGGCGATATTCTACAGCATCAGGATTATCAAATATTGCTGCTGCTACAGCCCGACAAATATCAACATCAATACCGCTATATTTAGCGTCAGTCCCCACAAAACTAAATCCTGGTAATTCACCGCTAATTCCACAAACAAGCTGACTACGGTTTTTAATGCGATTCACGCGAGTAACCTGTGCTGGAGGATTATTAATGTTACTCTGTTTATTTTGTGGTTCATCACTACAACCAGTCAGAAAAAATATTAAATCCAGAGCTACAATACCAGATAAAATTGCAGATAATTTCCTAAAATTCATAAGTAAATAATGGGCGATATTTAATTCTGATCTAAGAGGATGTTTTAAAAGTCTAAGGGCGATTATAAATCACATCTACACAGACAAAACCTGCCTACGCAGGTTTC
>OMJF01000009.1 GCA_900299285.1 Anabaena sp. 54
CCGCCCGTGACTAAAATTCTCATACTTTCCTTAACTGTCATATTATTCTTTTTTATAGTACACATAATTATTCTTTTTGGTAAAAAACCAGATGTCTATTGTCTGTCAGATATTTCTTGAGGATATTCTCTCATAAATAGGTTTTTTCCATGAACACTTTATCAAATCTTTAAGCAAAAGATCCTGTTTTTAAACTCCAGTTAAATATTTAAGAAATGAGGATTAAAAATCCTAGCTGCTACAAAAATATGCAGTTTAAACACTAATTAATGCGATAAATAACATAGAAATATACTCAGTCGAATCAAAAGTTTACACTCATAACATTCACGTACACGAATAACAATTATATTAGGTTACATCAGATATACAGTATAGATATAGCCAGTTTCTGTATAAGCGATTTCTGCTTATTGTACCATTTCTTTATCAGTCTGCGCCAAATTTTTTGATTTTTTATTTCTTCCTTCCTCTCGTTTTGAGTAACCTAAAACATCAAACCTTTATTTAATTTAACAAAGCTTTTGAGGATTTGTTAATATTTGAAAATGTTGATAATATTTTGTGATCAATAAAACGTTATGATCTTTGACATACTTGAAATTCAGAATTAAGAAATTACTTTTGTCTGCTTAGTATCAACAATAAACTTGTAAAAAATTGGTAAAAAAAGTGAATCTACCTTTGATTACTCCTGCTGAACAACATAGAAATAAGATAGCAATTGTTACAGATAATAAGGCATTTACTTATGGTGATTTACTGGATATTTCTGGTCGAATTGCTACGGGTCTGCTCAAGGATACAGAAGACTTACAACAACAGAGGGTTGCTTTTCTCATCCCCCCAGGGTTTGAGTATGTGGCTACTCAGTGGGCAATTTGGCGGGCTGGAGGCATAGCAGTACCGCTGTGTGTTTCTCACCCCCGTCCAGAATTGGAGTATGTGATTACAAATTCAGGAGTATCAATTATTATTGCTCATCCCCAATTTAAGGATACACTACAAGCGATCGCTACTGATAAAAATTTACCTTTGATTCTCACCTCAGAAACACTACCAAATCATGTGACAATTCTCCCAAATGTAGATATGAAAAGACGGGCATTAATTCTGTATACTAGTGGGACAACAGGTAAACCCAAGGGTGTAGTCACAACCCATGAACATATTCAATCTCAAGTAACAAGTTTAACCACTGCTTGGGAATGGACATCAAATGACCGCATTTTAAATATACTGCCTTTACATCATATTCACGGTATTATCAACGTCCTCACCTGTGCTTTATGGGCAGGGGCTGAGTGTCACATATTCAGTACATTTGATGCCGAAATCGTTTGGAATCGCATTTGTGACGGTGACTTAACCCTATTTATGGCAGTACCGACAATTTATGTAAAATTGATTACTGCTTGGGAAAATGCTACTCAGGAACGTCAAAAAATCATGTCAGCAGGGTGTAAAAAAATGCGTTTGATGGTTTCTGGTTCAGCGGCTTTACCAGTGCAAGTGTTAGAAAAATGGCAAAGTATTAGCGGTCATTTCCTCCTGGAACGCTATGGAATGACGGAAATTGGTATGGCGCTATCCAATTCTTTACATAGTCAAAGATACGCGGGATATGTAGGTCAACCTTTACCACAAGTAGAAGTACGACTAGTAGATGAGAGGGGAGAATTAGTGTCATCAGGCACACCGGGAGAAATCCAAGTGAAAAGCCCCGGAGTATTTTTAGAATATTGGCAAAACCCCCAAGCAACGGAAAAGGCATTTAAAGACGGCTGGTTTTGCACTGGAGATACCGCAGTAGTTGAGAATGGTAACTACCGCATTTTAGGACGAATGAGCGTAGATATCATCAAAACGGGGGGGTATAAAGTTTCCGCTTTAGAAATTGAAGAAGTGTTAAGAAATCATCCAGATATTCAAGAATGTGCAGTGGTTGGGGTGACAGATGTAGAATGGGGGCAGCGAGTTTGTGCGGCTTTAGTATTATTACCACAACGTCAATTAACATTAGAATCTTTGAGGATTTGGGCAAAGCAGCAATTGGCAGTTTATAAAATCCCAACTCGAATTATAATAGTTGAAGAATTACCACGTAATGCCATGGGGAAAGTAACTAAACCCCAGGTGGTTGAACTATTTTGCTCACCTTGAGGCTAGAGTTTAGTCTATCATCTGGTTGGGTGCTGTGATTGATTATGCCTCATTGTTTGGTAGATAGTCATCAATGCTTTTCAAGAACTGCTCAACAGATAGTATTTCTATTGAGCGAAATGGATTGAGAACCAATAGATCCTTATCTCCACTAATGATCAAGTCAGCTTTGCCACTCAGTGATAATTCTAAAATTATATCATCTTTAGGATCACGACATTCTTTGACAACATCAACTACTTCAATCAATATTCCCCTATCTAGCAAACCTTCTAAAAACTCTTCTTTTTCCTCATCTGTAATGTATTTCTTAAATTTTGTACGACTTAAAACTTCATCAATTTCTACAATTAATTCTAGTGATAGTAAAATACTGCCATTTTGCAGTACAAATTTGAGTGCTAAGTCAGGCTTGCTACCTTCAAATAATAAAGCACTAATAATCACATTTGTATCCAAAACATATCGCACGTTATTCATTTAACAAGTTATTCAAAATTTCTGGAGTTAGTCCTCTGGCTTTTGCCTTGCGACTGATATCACTCATCACTTCTTCAAGTGGTCGGCGCTGTCTGGCGAGTTCTTTGAGTCTTAAGCTAAGGATAACATTGATTTTTTGACGCTCATCAAATACGGCTGATTCATAAACCTTTGCAGCTTCTGCATCAACATAAATTTTAATCTCTTTAACTTCCATCGGTTTTAGACTCCAAAGAAAACTCTAAGGGTATGGCTACCTCACCTCATTATACCCAAAAGCCTGATTGCTCCCAATTCAATCTAATAGCGATCGCTATTAGATTGAAATAACCTGAATTTCTGTAACTCGGTGAATTGGTTTGGTTAGCTTTTCTGTAGTAATCAGTTGATCGGCTTGAATTTGCAAAGCAGCCGCAACATGAATCGCATCCATCGCAGCTAAACCGTAAGTAGAGGCAATCTGTTGAGCATTTTGGATAATTTGTTCTAAATCAGTCGCCCAGTAAATGACCGCATTAAAAAAGGTTTCGTAAAATTCTATTTCGTCTTGTTGCTTGTTAAAAATGGCTTTAGGTAAGACTTCTAATTGAACAAAGCGACTTGAGACAAATTCCCGATTTTCGTCGTTAAGAATTTGATTTGCTCTAATGCTGACTGACTGCGTACCCTGAAAGGCGGTAATGAGTACACCAGAGTCTAAGTATGTCTTCTTACGACTCACAGAATCCACCTCGACGTGCAGCCAGTTCCTGTTCAATTTCGTCCTCGTTGAGCAGTCGCAAACCAGCCTTTATGGCTCGTTGTCGAATTTCCCATAATTTTTGGGCTAAGGGGGTTTGTGGGACAAAATCAGATGAGGGGGGTATTGTTTCTGATTCTGATTTCAGGAGTTCCACAAATTCTAAAACTTTTTGTTGCTTTTCGGGTGCGAGTTCTCGCCAGTTTTCTAGTAGTTCTTCTTCTTTACCCATAAATACCTCATCATTGAATTGATATTTCTATTTTAGTGGTAAAAACCTTTATTTGTTGGGTAACATACGTCAACCCAACCTACAAGATCAGCGATCGCACTAGCTTTTACCACCAGCCACTCACTAAAGCTTAGTATTTACTCATCAACGTTGTCTTCATATTTAGACTGTATTCCTAATTCATTAAAGAAGACTCGTATACCCCTGTTGTATTCAGGATAAAATTTTCTGATCTGTTGATACTCTTCCATCATTATATAGTCTCGATTGATATAAGAATTTAGCACGGCGACATATTGAGATATGGGTTTTTCTGAAGAATGTGTCGAATATACGATAAATTCACCTTTTTGATATGTTTCTTCGTGGTCGATAATTATCATAACAAAGCTTTTTGTTAGCCGATCGAATACTTCAATGGATTCGCTATCTGCAACACTATTACTCATTTTTTGAAAGCTGTAGCTATACCTGGGAGTAAAAGCCTCTTCTGGATTCCAATTTTCCCATGCAGCAATATGCTGATATATGTCAGGACAAATACTAAAAATAATAATTTTGCTATCATCGCTCACTTTTCTATAAGGATTAGGTTCAATAGGCAGGTTAAAAGTCTGCTCTTCTATGCCATATATTTGTGAGGCTTGAAAAGCAGATGAGAAACCAATAACTTGGTTACTTAGCTCACTTACATGATGTTTTCCCCATCTTACCCGGAGATAGATACATGCATGATCTACCAAATTAAAATCAAAAATCAAGCTACTTCCACCACGCATTGACGTAATATCGCTAGATAATCTTTTGAACGTATTGAAGTTGCTTTCAGCGGATGAGAACCAATCTCTGATTTTATTTTCGGAATTTTCTCTAATTAAAAAAGCAATTTGACCACTGCTGCCTTGAAAATATTCAATCATATTTGTTGCTCAACTCTGTAATATCCAGATTAAATGACATTTTTACCATCGAGTTGGATAGTTTCTAATAACCATAAATGATCATCAGTTTCATAGAGTTGCTGTAAATTAGTAATAACTGTCATAACTTCACCTTTTGTTATTTACAAGTTACACATATAATCAATCACCATTATAACATAGATTTGGCGTTTTGGCGTTGCTGCATTCAAATATGGAATGGGAAAACTCACAATCTCAAATTTCAAAATACAACGCCAAATATTTATTTAGTTCTTCGGCGGATTTGGTGGACACCAAAACAGGTTTTTACTAGACACACCCAAAGATTCTAAAATCCCTTTCATTACATCTGTACAATACATCCAATGTTCTAAATCGTCATACATTCGATCAGGATTAAACTCAAAATTGTAATGCAATACATTAGGCAAATTTGAGAACTCATCAGAAGATTGGGGAGAAAGAATCAACAATTGAAAAGGCTTTCCTTGACATTGTTTTTCCAGTTTCTCAAGTAAATCAATCACCCCACCTCTATCAGCGCCCCTCGTGCGGACAAAAAGCACCTGATCACAATGCTGTAGTGCGTACCAAAACCTTTCAGAACGTGCTGTATAACGAACCCGCATCCTTTCATGGATAGGAGACATATCCTGAACAGGGTCCTCCGTATCTTCGACTTCATGGGCAAAAGATAATCCCCCCCACTTACTGTGGTAAATTCTGCGTTCCTGGGCATTGTAATGCAGCAAATGAGGATTCCACATATCATAAAAATGATTTTCGATGATATCTGCAATATCTGCAATCTTAGTAGTGCGAGTCAAATCAAAAGGGAAAGCCGGACCATCATACTCCATTTTGTATAACATCATGCGGACCGCACAGCGATCGCCCAAAGGCAGAATCGCCACCCGACTAATTTCCGCCAATTTGCATTTATATTGCAAAAATACCGCTGATTTCGGTGGTGCTTTGACCCGACTTTCTAACCCATCTTCACCAATCATCATTGTCCGAAAAGGTGCATCTGGATACAAGGGATCTTCGTATACACCTGACGGCATAGCTTTTAATGCCTTGCGTATCTCAGGCCACATGGGCTGGATATTGTATTCATTATCTGATTCATTAATAATCCAGAGGTGATGTTCATCTTGTTGTAAAATCCCCAAATGCCCATCATAAAACAAAACTTGGGAGTTATTCGGCGCGAAAAGATTGAAAGCGGCGTGATATTCCAGGTCAGCGCCAGGGGGAATATTAACACTTGTAGAGATAGTTCCATTCTGTTGCACAACAAAGAAAGGGAGTATTCCTTTCTCGGTATTTTTGGCAACATAGATACCTGGGATTAATCCTGCCCGATTTTGCAGCCCGGTTTGCAATTCTTGCCAATAGGGAGCGATAGTATAATTATATTTTGATGGATTTCTCACCCGCAAACTCTTCTCCTCCATAGAGGCACAGACATAGAAACCTGCGCTGTCAAGGTAGATAGGGACTTCGTTCGGTTGCCAAAAACGTTGTTTTTCCTTTGTTAATTCATTTTTTTCAATTTGGAACAGGCGTAGGTCTATTGCTTCATACATCAGCCGATGACCGATGGTGTTAGGATGAGAAGGGTCAAAAAATATTCCATCTTGCCAGCGTCCCTGACCATTATCTACTGCTGCTAACCAGTCCAAAATCGGTACATCCCAATTTAACATTCGGTTGTGTGTATCCTTTAACAACCAATCATGTTCGGGTAGATAATCACCATGGGGATAGACCCCGCCTAAAATTGGACGTGCGCCCAGTGTCCGGGTCATTTTCACCAACTGCTGCAAACCACTTTCAAACCGTCGCTGTACCGCCCTTCTTTCGTGAGGAGAACAATAGGCTAACCCTTCGTTACCCAAAGATAAAGCAATAATTACTATATCTGGTTTTTCTGGGGTGACAACGGCGGCAAATCTGGCGATGGTTCTACTGACATTTGCACCTGATTCTGATAAATTTATGACTTGATGTCCGTATTTTTGCTGCAAATCCTGTGCCAATAGCCAAGCCCAGCCTTTCAATAACCAAGCTTTATGTCCCAAAGCCACAGAACTGCCAATGACGACGATTTTCAGACCGCTTGACTCTTTTTTTATGGGTTTAGCTTCAGTATAATCCCTGAAATAGCCGAAGGCATAAGGTTGTAAATAACCATAAACACCATCATCTACAACAATAGTACCGGACTGTTCTTGAGGATTAATTGGTAACCAGCGGTTTGCACCCATAGCTTCCCATTTTCCATGTCCTTGGGCATCAATGCGTACATACTTATATTCGACTTTTTGGTAATTATTTAAGGCCAAAGACGGCTGAAAGTTAATTTCTTGATCTGTCCACCATAAAGGATAGTGACCACCACTGGTACGGAGACGAACACATTTGGCAATGTCCCACAATCCCAATTCGGGAGTAGAACCGACGATACCAATGGATTCACCTGCTTGTGTATATGCAGTAACCTGGAATTGATACATGGTTTTTTGCTGATTTAGGGATACAATACTTTATGGAAAGGCTGAATCCTTGCAGATACTTTGACAGAATATCATATATCACACCTAGCGAGGACGAAAAATATGTGGAAAATTACCCAATATGATTTTTTCTCACGCAGAGGCGCACAGGATCTAGAGAGTAAGAGCTTACAGCAGTTTTCATGTATTTGAGCCACAATTATTAGACCTAACCCCCAGCCCCTTCCCTACCAGGGAAGGGGAGTAAATCAAAGCCTCTCTCCTACA
>OMJF01000010.1 GCA_900299285.1 Anabaena sp. 54
TAGCTTGCTATTAATGCAAGGTGAAACTCAGCATTTTTGGCAACATCAAATTGCTAAAACAGCTAAAGAAATTCAACCACGAATAAATTTAACATTTAGGATTATTCACTAATTTTACTCAGGGTGTATCAATTCGATGGAAAAACTATATGAGCATATTTTAGAAGGATTAAAAAACTCCCCAGATTTTTATAATCCTAATCTTCATCAGACATTTGAGAGTTATCTTAAATCTTTACAAAATGCTGCAAAATACCTATGGAAATCCTATCGCTCAAATACGGTAAAAGTAGATTATTCTGATCCTCAAGTTCAAGCAGCTTATTTAATTCGTTACTATCCTCACTATGTCCAAATGACTTTGGAAATTCTGCGACTATCTCCAGAAATATTTACTTTCCCAGAACAGATAAACGCTTGCTTTTTTGGTGCTGGTCCATGTCCTGAAGTAGCTGGTTTATCTCAATTTCTTACAGAACATTGTCCAGATACTAAATCTATGATAGTCAAGATTTATGATATCGCTTCTGAGCAATGGAAATTAAGTAGAGATATTACCAAAAATTTTGTAGTTTCCCAACTCTGGAAAGGTGATATTTCTGGAGTAGTTCGCAAGCTAGATTTATGTTCACCTAATACCTTTGATCCAATAACAGAAATTATTAGTAATTGCCATCTTTTTATATTTCAAAATTGTCTAAATGAAATATGGAATACATCTACTACTCAAGAAAATATCAGGTTTTTACTTGATCGCGCTCCAATGAATAGTTTTATTATTATTGGTGATTTGCTTGCTTATGATCAAAATCGGAGAATATTAGAAGATATTGCTAAAATTGCTAATCAAAGAAATGATTATCAAATTATTAAACGGGGTGAATTAGAAATTGCTTCTTCCTTAAAAATTCCTGGGATAATTAGGCAAAATTTGTTAACTGGAGAAGATGGTTTAATTCCTAGATCCCGAATTAGATTTTTATTTCTGGTGATTCGTAAAGGTGAATACAGCAGCGAAGATTTATTAGAAGATGATATCCCATATTAGTTTCTTTAATGGCAATAATTGACTATTAAAATAGTTCTAACTGTTGAACCTTAGATTTATTTTTGATATCATACCATCCAATTAAAGAAGGTGATTCAGGATGATGTAGTCGGTGATTTTCTCTAGCTTGATCAAAACTTGTGGTTGCATAGCAATATTGACACCCAAATAAGCAAGTATCATACATACCAATGTCTTTACTTTTAACACAACCACAGGTTTCTCTTTGACCAGAATCTTTTTGATGATTAACTTCTATATTAAATACTTGATAAATATAATCATCATCTATACACTTACCATGATTTATGCCATAAATTTCTAAATCTCTTGACTCAGAACAAGTAAAAACTTTCATGTTATATGTATTTGCAATATTGACTAATGAGGGTATAAATTTACTAAAAACTTCAGGGATATTCTCAAAATTCCAAAACTCAATATTTTGCTCTTTTTCTATTTTCTTTAGACGCTTATTATTTTTTTGATATTTATCCATAAAACTAATTACACATCTCTTAGTATAACCAGACAATTTACTAGCAATAAATTCATATTGATCAAGATGAAAATTACAATCAATTTTATCTGAATCACTAAAAACAATAGGATCATATCGCCAAATAACTTTTTCATAGCCTATTAAATTAGATAATTGGTGAAATGTTTTAATTGTGTGAGATAAATCAGATTTGTTAGTATCTATAAAATCAGGATTGTTCATCACAGTAAACTGAAAATAATATTGATATCCTCTTTCATCTAATTCGGGTAAATAGTCAAGTAAAGGTTTAGGATTTCTTGTCCAAAAAACTATAATTTCTACATTTTCTGGAGTTAGGTTTATATGAGAAATTTGATTACGATTAAAAGGATTGGGAACGGTACAATAACCTGAGCGTATACGGTTAATAAACCACTGAGAATAAAATGCTGGAATATCAGTACGTCTGCTAACGCTAATAATCATTTTATTTTTCCTATTCAGTAAAATTGTTCATACTTTAAGAGTAATCAATTGATGAAAATTACTACAGAATTTAATAAAAAAATTAACTTACTGAAGCGATCGCTGTTTGGGGGTTTTGGGATGTGCGATCGCTGTTTGGGGGTTTTGGGATGTGCGATCGCTGTTTTGAGGTTTTGGGAAGTGCGATCTCTGTTTGGGGGTTTTGGGATGTGCGATCGCTGTTTTGAGGTTTTGGAAGTGCGATCGCTGTTAGGGGGTGTTTGGGGAGCGATCACTAAAATAGACTTCATTTACAAACTACCAAACAATAGCAACCAAACCCGACGCAGTGATATTTTGATCGCACGTCAATAACTGCACAACTTCACCTTTACTAGCTAAAACTAACGCAGTTGCCGCAATTTGTCTATCGTGCATTTCATTAATAGAATATAAGCTCATAGTCATTTCAATAACATCTTGATCCAGGGGATAAATTACCACACGAGGATCAGCTTCTACTGCTAAAATTACATCTTTAGGAGTAGGAATAGATGTTCTACCTCTTTCCACAATCCAAACAGCTTCAGCTAGAGTAGTTGCCGGAATAACTAACTGTGAATTAGGATCACAAAGGATAGCTTTAGCATTTGCACCTAACTTTAAATTACCTTCAAGAAACCAGATTAAAGCATGAGTATCTAGGACATATTTCATAATTTATAATTTATTATTACCAGTCTAAACTGTCCTCACTATCCCCATGAAATTCAGCAATTTCAAAATCTGCTTCTGTTGACTGGTTGTTACCAGAAAACATACCAAACTTCATCATTTTATTTTTCTGCTGATTTTTTTCCGAGTTTAAAAAAGTGACAATAACCAGACTTTCTGAAATATCAAATGGTAATTCTTTTAGTTCTACTTTACCATCTTTGTAAATTCCTTCTATTGCTTGCAACATACTTTTTACTATGGGCAAATTTAGCTGATGTTATTACTTTAATTATACACTATAGATAAGCGATCGCTGTTTTGGGATGTTGGGAGTGCGATCGCTTTTTAGGGGTTTTGGGGTGTGTGATCGCTGTTGTGGGGTTTGGGATAGTGCGTAGCGAAGCGCACCGAAGGTATCGCTGTTTTAAGGGTTTGGGATAGTGCGTAGCGAAGCGCACCGAAGGTATCGCTGTTTTGGGGTTTGGGATAGTGCGTAGCGAAGCGCACCGAAGGTATCGCTGTTTTGGGGTTTTGGGATGTGCTATCGCTTGTTGAGGGTTTTGGGGATGTGCGATAGCGCAAGTGCTGACTTGTCAGTTCGCGTTTAGTGATGTGTAAGAAATGCGATCTTCATACCTTAGTTATTGCTTTTTAGTAAAGAAAGATTTAGGTTAGTTAAAATAAATCCATCAATAGCATATAACAAACATAATGAGTGAAACCGTCTACATAGAAATCAGTGTTATTGGCTATTTAACAGCCAGATTCACTAAAAATTTAATTATTGCAGCCAACATGGAAACTACAAGAGACTGGTGGGAAAATCGCCGTCATGATTTTCATCTTTATATTTCTCAAGCCGTTTTAGACGAAGTTGCCGCAGGAGATTCAGAAATAGCTAATAAACGGCTAGAATTGCTAGAGAACTTTGAACTTTTATCAATAAACGAAACTGTGATCACTCTTGCAGAACAATTTATTAATAAAAGTAACCTACCTTCTAAAGCTGCCACAGATGCAATACATATTGCACTAGCTACAATTCACGGTATGGATTATCTGTTAACATGGAATTGTAAACATATTGCTAACGCACAAATTCAGAAAAAATTAGCTCAAGTCAGTTTAGACTTTGGCTATGAAATGCCAACTATTTGTACACCTTACGAATTAATGGAGCGATAAATTATGTGGGAAGATGAAATTGTAGAAGAAATTCATCACATTCGAGAAGTCTACGCTAAGTCCTTTAACTATGATTTGCGTGCCATATTTTTGGACTTGCAAAAAAAGCAAAATTCAAGCGGTCATAAGGTTGTTACACTACAACCAAAACTCAAATCTAATAAATTATTAGAAGGTACAAAATCATAAACAAAAACAAATGTGATAGCGAAGTGCGACATAGCGATCGCTGTTTGGGGGATCTTGGTAGTGTGATAGCGCAAGCGCTGACTTGTCAGTTCGCTGTTTGGAAGTTTTGGGAAAGTGCGATAGCGAAGCGCACCAAAGGTATCGCTGTTTGGGGGATCTTGGTAGTGTGATAGCGCAAGCGCTGACTTGTCAGTTCGCTGTTTGGAAGTTTTGGGAAAGTGCGATAGCGAAGCGCACCGAAGGTATCGCTGTTTTGGGGTTTTGGGGGTGCGATCGCGTTTATTGTTTTTACTGAATACTTTCAATTAATTTAATATTATTTCTCAACCATTCATTGACTAAAAGTTGCACATCAATATTTTTTTCTTGAGCAATTTTTTTGAAAAAATTATCAACATCTGGTTCAAGGTAAATCGGATAATGAAACGTTGCATCAGGATGATAAAACTTACCTTGTTCAGCTTGTGAAAAGTCATATTCTGCTTTCATAGTTTTCTTCCTTGGTAATATTGCTGTTCATTAAAAGTTGCTTTCCGTGCTGAAATAATACGAATCAAACAAAAATCTTCATCTGTTTGTTCAAAAGTATGAATAACAACCCTTAAAATTACCTGAAAAGCTATACTTACTAATGCCCCGTATCAAAAATTGATCGGCGCAAATTCTGCCAATATTCAGGAGTGACAGGTTCTGCTTCTGAGTCCAAACCTTCTTGCAACAAACTAGCTAATTTTGCTTGAGCATCCTTACGCCGTTTATCTTGCTGCAACAACATCAAAAAATAGTCTGCTACATTATCATAATTGCCAGATTGAAGTTGAACCTCAAGATAAGACTCCAGTTCTTTTGGTATCGGAAAACTCACATTCATAAGTGTCTAATATGAATAAAATTTTATTAGTATCTTATCATTTTTTCTCCTCGTGTTTTTTCTTCTCGTGATTTAGGGATGTTGGAATAGCGCACCGAAGCGCACGAAGGTATCGCTTTTGAAAGCGTAACTTTAGGTTATCTCTTGAGATGATATCATAATATGATATCTTATATATTAGCTTCTGTTAAAAGTAAGAAAGGATGAATCTTAATAATAAACAAAGAAAAACTTTAGAATTAATTTTTACAAATCCCGTACCAGCAAACATTATTTGGCAAGATATTGAAAGTCTATTTATAGCTTGAGGA
>OMJF01000011.1 GCA_900299285.1 Anabaena sp. 54
ACGCAGAGGCGCTCAAGGACGCTCCAGAGTAAGAGTTTAAGAACTAGAATATTTGATTTTCATACCTCAATTCAGCAATGCCGAAAATTAGTATTATTAAAGATATCTGTCTCCAGTTATTCTCTCTGTGTGTAGAGCCTCTCTGCATGAAATTTATACTTTCATACACAGGAGGGCGAAATTTTGATCTATCAATGGGCAGATGAAATGAACTGAAAATTTTGATACCCTGGAATAGGGGTTGAATATATTGATCTATTCAAAATAAATATGTCAAATCTTCCTAGTTTTGATATTGTGGCTGTAGCGGCTTCTGCTAGGGGGTTGACGGCGCTAATTGAAGTCTTGACTGATTTACCGGCGGATTTTAAAGCAGCTATTGTTGTCGTTCAACATTTAGATCCTCGTCACCCTTCCCTCATGGCGGAAATTTTGAGTCGTCGCACTGTGTTAAAGGTAACAGAAGCCAAGGAAAAAGAACGACTCACTCCCGGAACTGTTTATATTGCTCCTCCTAATAATCACTTATTAGTTAATAGTAATGGCACAGTTTCTTTATCTCAGTCGGAAATGGTGCATTTTCTCCGTCCTTCCGCTGATTTATTGTTTGAGTCTGTGGCCGCAAGTTATGGAAAAAGAGCGATCGCAGTTGTATTAACTGGAACTGGTACTGATGGAGCAATGGGCGTGGAAGCAATTAAAAAAAAGGGTGGTACGGTGATTGTTGAAGACGCAAGAACTGCTGAATTTCCAGCAATGCTTGCTGCTGCTATTAAAACTGGTAATGTAGATTTTATCTTACCTTTGCCAGAAATTTCCCTGGCTTTACGAACTTTGATCATGTCTGGTACTAATTTCTAAATTTAGGTTAATATCAAGAACTTAATATCCAAAATAGTTACATCTCTATTAATTATATGAACCTTCCGCATAAAGACGTTGATTTTGAAAATCTTCTACAATATTTAAGAATTAACCGAGGTTTTGATTTCACAGGTTATAAACGTTCAACTTTAATGCGTCGTGTTACTAAACAGATGCAGTATTTAAATATAGAAAGTTTTGCTAATTATCAAGATTATCTAGAAGTTCATCCTGATGAATTTAAAGCTTTATTTAATACTATTTTGATTAATGTCACCGCTTTTTTTCGTGACCCTTTAGCTTGGGAATATTTAGCTAAGGATATTATTCCCAATATTCTGAGAAATAAACAAAAAAATGAACAAATTAGAATCTGGAGTGCGGGTTGTGCTTCTGGAGAAGAAGCTTATACTTTAGCCATAATCTTAGGAGAAATATTAGGAATTGAAGATTTTCGTTATCGAGTAAAAATCTACGCTACAGATATAGATGAAGAAGCCTTGAACCAAGCACGTCAAGCTAGTTATTCAGTCAAGAATATTCAAGGTGTTCCATTGGAACTGCGCGATAAATACTTTGATTTAGTAAATAAAAACTATGTTTTTCATCAAGATTTACGTCGCGCTGTTATTTTTGGTCGTCATGATTTACTTCAGGATGCACCAATTTCTCGTTTAGATCTATTGGTTTGTCGTAATACTTTAATGTATTTTAATTCGGAAACCCAAGGACGCATTATCAATCGTTTTCATTTTGCTCTTAATGATCATGGTTATCTGTTTTTAGGAAAAGCAGAAATGTTAGTCACTCATACTAATTTATTTACACCTATAAATTTAAAAGATCGTGTCTTTGCAAAAGTATCTCTGGGAAATATCCGTAATCGTCAATCAGTAATAACTAATTTACAAAATCAAGAATCAGCTAATTTGTCTCAAGAAATTCGAGTTAAAGAATTAGCTTTTGATACAGCGTCTAGTGCTCAGATTGTTATTAATAATCAGGGAATGTTAATCATGATTAATGAACAAGCTCGGAATTTATTTAATTTAACACTTAAAGATATAAATCGCCCTTTTCAAGACTTAGAATTATCTTATAGACCAATAGAATTGCGATCGCTCATTGAGCAAGTATATAATGAACGTCATCCGATTACATTAACTAATATTGAACGTTATCAGCCTAATTCCGAGACTCAGTATTTAGATGTGCGAATTATTCCCTTACAAGATAATGATCAAACCATTCTTGGTGTAACAGTTGCTTTTAACGATGTTAGCCGTTATATAAAACTGCAATCAGCATTGCAACGCTCTCGACAAGAATTGGAAACCACTAACGAAGAATTGCAATCTACAAACGAAGAATTGGAAACCACTAACGAAGAATTGCAATCCACAAACGAAGAATTGGAAACCACTAACGAAGAATTGCAATCCACAAATCAAGAAATGGAGACCATGAATGAAGAATTGCAATCAGCTAATGAAGAACTGCAAGCAATAAATAGTGAACTGAGCAATCGTACTTATGAACTAGATCGGACTAATACTTTTATGTCTTCCATTTTAGGTTGTTTGCAAATGGGACTGGTTGTACTAGATACTAGTTTTAATATCTTAATTTGGAATCATGCAGTTGAGGATATGTGGGGTTTACATCAAGAGGAAGTAATCAACAAATCTTGGTTTAGTTTAGATATTGGGTTACCTGTAGAACAATTGCGAGTTTCAATTCGTGATATACTATCTAGTAAAAAGAAATTCCAGGAAATACTGATTAATGGTACTAATCGTCGCGGTAAACAAATTCAATGTTATATTGCTTTTAGTCCCTTGATCAGCGATAATATAGAAGGTATTATCATGATGATGACCGATCTTGAAAAAATTAATAGTATGATTTCTCCTACGGAAATTGAACAAAGACAACAAGAAAGAAAAAAATAAAAATGTTTTCTCATTTTTTATTTCTCGTTCTTAGTTTCTCGTTCTCGTGGACTTGAAATTTGATTTTAAACTTTGAACTTGAACTTTAAATTTATAATTTATGTCTATAATTATTGCTGGAGAAAGAAGCGGAGTCGGGAAAACGACAGTTACACTAACCCTGTTAGCATCTTTACGTCGTCGTGGTCTGAATGTACAATCTTTTAAAGTAGGACCCGATTATATTGATCCTATGTTTCATGAATATGTTACTGGTCTTCCTTGTCGAAATTTAGATCCTGTATTAACTTCAGAAAGTTATGTTCAACAATGCTTTAATCATCATTCTTCCCAAAGTGAATATAGTTTAATTGAAGGAGTAATGGGTTTATTTGATGGTATTGGAAATTTATCAAACTTTGCTAGTACCGCACATATTGCTAGATTACTAGATATACCAATCATATTAGTAATTGATTGTAGTCGTTTATCCGGTTCTGTAGCTGCAATTGCTCATGGTTATTCTTCCTTAGATCAAAGAATTAAAATTGCTGGTTTAGTATTAAATAGAGTAGGAAGTGAACGACATTTATCATTATTAAAAGCATCTCTTATATCTCTACAATTACCAATTTTAGGTATATTAAGAAGACAAGATAATATTACCATTCCTGACCGTCATCTGGGCTTAATTCCCACCGCAGAATTACCAAAATTAGATCAAATAATTGATAGTTTAGCCGATTTAGGAGATGTTTATTTTGATTGGGAGCAACTTTTACCGCTTTTAAAATCATCATTTTTATCTTTATCAAGTCCCAATACCTCACCCTTGACAAGAGGAGAATTAGGGAGGAGTGTAGTTGATAGTCCTAAATCTGAAAAACTTTGTAAAATTGCTGTAGCACGAGATCAAGCCTTTAATTTTTACTATCAAGATAACTTAGATCTATTAGAAAAATTAGGTGCAGAATTAGTATTTTGGAGTCCATTAAATGATGATCAATTACCAAAAGATATCCAAGGAATATATTTTGGTGGAGGTTTTCCCGAAGTATTTGCATCACAATTAGCTGCAAATATTAACCTAATTCAAGAAGTAAAAAACGCGATTTTAGGAGGAATACCGACAATTGCAGAATGTGGAGGATTAATGTATTTATGTGAGCAGATTATTGATTTTGATGGTAAAACTTGGCCAATGGTAGGAATATTACCAACTTTAGCGCAAATGGATAAAAAATTAACTTTGGGATATCGTCGCGCAGTAGTTTTAGAAAACACCTTTTTAATTGATATGAACACAAGTATTTTTGGCCATGAATTTCATCGTTCTCATTTAATAACTGATAATTCAAAACCATTGTTTAATACCTATCGTTATGACTGTGATGAAAATACAGGTTTTGAAGGTTGGGGTTTACCTAATGTTCATGCTTCTTATATTCATCAACACTGGGGAGAAAGTCAAGAGATTCCTAAAAGATTTATTCAACAATGTTTAAAAAATAAACATTTACCTGCTGCTGTCAAGTAGAGAAATGAATAGAGAAATTAACCGCAAATAAATCTGTACTTGATTGGAGTAATAAATAGTATTATAAAGTATAATAAAAATAAATTTAGTCATTAAATATAATTAACCAATGATTAATACTAAGATAATGTTTGGGTTTGGGAAATGGTGGGTTAAGGTTTTTATATTATTCTTGGGGTTGTGGTTACTTTTGAAAATAGCTACTGATTTAGGTGCGGAATTTTTTTGGTTTCAGGAAGTTGGTTATATAGAAGTATTTTACCTAAAATTTTTGACTCAGGGTAGTTTATGGCTGTTTATTGTCAGTTTGAGTATGATTTATTTATGGGGAAATCTAATTTTAGCTCAAAAATTACAATATAGTCAAAATCATAATTATATTCCAGAGACAGAAATAAAAATTAGTCGAGAATTAACCACTTTTCTGAGTCCAAATTATGGCAAAAGTGATCAAAATTTGCCATTAGCTAATTATAGAAATGAAATCAAATTGCGGTGGTTGTTACCGCTGACATTAGGATTAAGTTTGTTAGTTTGTTTAATATTAGCATATTATGGAGAAATTGCTCTGGCTTATGGGAATGGAAAAGTCAGTGAATTAAATTCATCAGCACCAATTGTATTTAAAATAGAGATGATTTGGGAGTTGGGAAAAAAGATCATTTCTCAAAATTGGTATTTAGGAATAGTTGGGGGATTATCTATTGCTTTATTAATTTATAGCAAATTTCTGTTGCGAGCGATCGCAGTGATTTTAAGTTTTAGTTTTGGGGGGATAATTGCTGAAAATTGGGAAAAATTTCTGTTATTTTTTCACCCTGTTTCCTTCAATCGTTCTGAACCATTATTCAATCAAGATATAAGTTTTTATATTTTTTCTCTGCCGATTTGGGAAATTTTAGAATTTTGGTTAATAGGATTATGTTTATATGGATTGATTAGCGTTATTCTCACTTATTTATTATCAGCAAATAGCCTCAGTCAAGGTATTTTTAGAGGATTTTCCGCACCACAAAAACGCCATTTATTAGGCTTATCTGGCTGTTTAATATTAGTAGCTGGTTTAAATTATTGGCTGAATCGTTATCAACTGCTTTATTCTAATAATGGAGTCAGTTATGGTGCTAGTTATACCGATATTAAAGCCCAATTACCAGCAGATACAATATTATATTTCTTATCAATAGCTATAGCTTTTTATTTATTATACTTAGCTGGATTTTCGAGAAAAAAATCTTCACATCATCCCTGGATAACCTATAGTATATATATGTATCTAACTTTGATAATTACGGGTAACTTCATTTTACCTATGGCCGTACAAAATTTCATTGTTGAACCGAATGAATTACAAAAAGAACAACCTTATATAGAGCGAAATATCGCACTGACTCGTCAAGCTTTTAATTTAGATATCGTTGACTCTCAAATATTTAACCCTAGAGGAAAACTGACAGCAGAAGATATTAAAGCCAATAATTTGACAATTAGGAATATTCGTCTTTGGGACAAAGAACCATTATTAAAAACCAACCGTCAATTACAACAAATTCGACCTTATTATCAATTTGCTGATGCTGATATTGATAGATATTTAATAAAAAGTAACCCAAAAAAAGACAATTTAGAAAAACAACAGGTATTAATTGCAGCTAGAGAATTAAATTATGAAAATGTCCCGTCCCAAGCACAAACATGGGTAAATAAAAATATGATTTATACCCATGGTTATGGCTTTACCATGAGTCCTGTAAATACCGTTGCTGCCGGTGGACTACCAGAGTATTTTGTTAAAGATATTAGTCAGAAAGGGAGCGCGTTAAATACTTCTAGTGTAGATATTCGTCAAAGTATTCCCATTGATAAACCTCGAATTTATTATGGAGAAATTACCAATACTCACGTCATGACTGGGACAAAAGTTAAAGAATTAGATTATCCCAGCGGTAGTGATAATGTTTATAATACCTACGATGGATTAGGAGGAATAAATATCAATTCTTTATGGAAAAAATGGCTATTTTCTATATATTTAAAAGATTGGAGAATGATATTTACACAAGACTTTTTACCAGAAACTAAAGTATTATTCCGACGAAATATTAATCAAAGAATTCGCACCATTGCTCCTTTTTTAAAATTTGATAGTGATCCTTATTTAGTTGCAGTTAATCCCCATAAAGACGATAAAAATCAACAGTTTCCGGGGAGAGAAAATTATCTTTATTGGATAGTTGACGCTTACACAATCAGCGATCATTATCCCTATTCTGACACAGGTAAAGAGGGGATCAACTATATTCGTAATTCCGTCAAAGTCGTAATTGATGCTTACAATGGTACTGTGAGATTTTACATTGCTGATTCCTTAGATCCAATCATTACCGCTTGGGCAAAAATATTCCCCCAAATGTTCCAAAATATTGATAATTTACCTGTTAATCTCCATAGTCATCTGCGTTATCCAGTAGATTATTTTAAAATTCAATCAGAACGCTTAATGATCTATCACATGACAGATCCTCAAGTGTTTTATAACAGAGAAGACCAATGGCAAATTCCCAATGAAATCTATGGAAATGAAACTCGTCAAGTTGAACCTTATTATTTAATTACCAGTCTCCCCAATGTTCCCTTTGAAGAATTTATTTTATTACTTCCTTACACACCTAAACAACGGACAAATTTAATTGCTTGGTTAGCAGCGCGTTCCGATGGTGAAAATTATGGTAAATTACTATTATATAACTTTCCCAAAGAACGCTTAATTTATGGACAAGAACAAATTGAAGCGAGAATTAATCAAGATCCGGTTATTTCTCAACAAATTTCTTTGTGGAATCAACAAGGTTCTAGGGTAATTCAAGGTAATCTTTTAGTAATTCCCATTGAACAATCTTTATTATATGTTGAACCAATTTATTTAGAAGCTACACAGAATAGTTTACCCACTTTAGTCAGAGTCATTGTAGCCTATGAAAACCGCATTATCATGGCACAAACCTTAGAACAAGCATTATCAGGAATCTTTCAACCAGAACTACCACCTCCACCCCCTATTATTCGTCCCGTCAAATCAGAAATTACCCCAGGTTAAACTCAGAATTTTATCCATTTTAGTTTAAACTATTAAAGTCCTCACAAAAAAAAGGGTAAATATGCTCTACCATTTGGATTTTCAGGTTGAATACCCCGATAACATGAGTCAACAAGAATTGTTTGCTATCTGGAGTGAAGAAGCAGAAACAGCACTCCAAGCTAAACAAGCTGGAATAATAGTTGATTTGTGGAAATGTGTTGGTACTCGTCGTGTAATTGCTATTGTTGATGTTTCTAGTCCAGATACATTAGATCAAATTCTTCTAGATTTACCTATCATCAAAAAAAATGGACAAAAAGTGCAAGTAGAAATCACCCCTTTAAGGAAATATGAAGACTTTGCTGCTGATATTAAGGCTAGATTAGATCAAAGGGAATAGATAATATCTCAAAGTTCAAAAAACTATTACCTATCACTAATTATCGGTAGGGTGAGCATTGCTCACCTTGCATATACGAGAATTATGATCATACCAACTTCATAAGATATATAATAATTGTATCCATATTTATCTGCGTTTATTGCGTTTATCTGCGGTTAATTAGTCTAGAAATTTATACACTAACTTGAGATATATATTCAAATTATAAAAATCAACCCTATTGACAGAGATAACTAAACTTTTCTTTTGCTAAACCTATAATTGAAGGTTAAGTTTCACCCGTGTCTAGATTACATAAATCAATTCCTTGGTTTCAATTAAAACTCAAAAGTTTCAAAACTAAAAATTAGCCACAATTAAAAACTCAATTAAAACTCAATTAAAACTTAATTAAAAAAACTTTATTTTTGGGGAGTTACAAACCTGGTTCTGTGATTTTTGTCAAAGCCATTATAGCTCAATAGGGGAAATAAGATGTATATGAAGCAGGTATTGGAAAATAAACTTGCTCAAAATCAAATTGAACAAGAAAAAGTACAAGTTCAAGTACAATATCACAATATCCAAATACCAGATTTAGCATTATCTTTAGCTCCTCTGGGATTTATTTTTATTTGGGCTATTTTTCTCCTACTTTTTCATAAAATACGCAATAATACTGATGATAAGATATATTTAAAAAGTAAGATATTACAAAAAGTTCCCTGTAAAAAATGTCAGTTTTTTGCCAATAACCATTATTTAAAATGTGCTGTCAAACCTGATACTGTTCTCACAGAAAAAGCCATGAATTGTGCTGAATACGCCCCTAAAAAGGTCAGCTTCCCTCCTAAAAACTTATTTCACTAATATTTCACTAAGAATTACCAGAAGTACCCTCCTTTTCCTGCTCAAGGGTCAGGGGAGGGTGGGGTATTTTTGTGCCTGACGAAGTTGAAATCTAATATAAAATTATTTTTATTAACTGTCAAAAAGTAAAGTCATATTTAATCATAAATAATATAAAAAAATACAAGGTAATAAGAATTTATGAGAGTCTTTACATAGGTATTATAAAAGAGAAAAACAGGGAAAAGCTTGCTATTGCTTACTTTTCCCGTCTGCCGATCCTTTATAGAGAGAACACCTGATCACAATATAGCCTTAATTAAGAATATTTGTCAAGTAGTAATAAAAATATTTCTCAATAGAGTTTGACCCTCACATCTTGCACCTAGACACGGGAAGTCACTGCTACACAGGCGACACTCACACTGGTGTTAAATAGCAGTATGATAGTTTTCTAGAGACTTGGAAATAAAAAATATCCCCAAATTTCTTGTGGTGCAGGCCGAAAAGCCTGCTAATAATAAAAGGACGGATAAGATGCTCATCCCATAAGATTGGAGCATCTTGGTTCTTGATATAATAACGGGCTGCCTTTTTACTTATGACACAACAACAACTGCGTATTTATGTTCCACCTCACCCCTTAATTCAGCACTGGTTGGGAGTTGCCCGTGATGTAGCTACACCATCGGTATTATTTCGTTCTGCTATTACTGAGTTAGGTCGGTGGCTAACTTATGAAGCTACTAGAGAATGGTTGCCTACCCAAGAAATAATGGTCCAGAGTCCCCTGGCTGCCTGTCCAGCGACTTTTATTGACTCTCGCATACCTGTGGCTGTTGTACCGATTTTGCGGGCTGGTTTGGGCTTATTAGAGGGATCTGCCGGTGTACTACCTTTGGCTTCAATTTATCATGTTGGTTTGGTACGCAATGAAGAAACCCTAGAACCTGTTTGTTATTTGAATAAACTCCCCGAAAAATTTGACCCGGAAACCAGGGTATTAATTACCGAACCAATGTTGGCTACAGGAGGTTCTATGATGGCAGTAATGGCGGAATTAACCCAAAGAGGTGTTGACTCCTCTTTAACTAGAATTGTTTGTGTGGTTGCTGCACGTATGGCTTTACAAAAGTTGGGTACTGTTTATCCGAGTTTAACCATTTACACCGCTACTATTGACGAAGTGGTTAATGATCAGGGATATATTGTACCAGGATTGGGAGATGCGGGCGATCGCATTTTTGGGACTTAAGCTAAGTTACAGCTAAGGCCGGAAAATAGCTAAAGTATTGTCAAAGTTGCTTATTTTCTACAACGCAGTAAAAATATGAGTCAGCAAAATGGTTTTGGTAGTGGTTTTCTCCTGGGAACATTAATTGGTGGTGTGGTTGGAGGTATTTTAGGTGCTGTGATTACTTCCAGGTTAGACTCAACAGCAAACCTAGAAGAGGATAATGGTTTAAATACTGGTGAGAACAATGGAAAAACAACGGATAGAAGCAGAAAAATGCGAGCTTCAGCTAATGAAAATTTGGAAATAGAAGCCACTAGGCGATCGCTTGAAGATAAAATTGCCCAACTTAATGCCACAATAGATGATGTGCGGCGGCAATTGGGAAATGTCAATAGTATTAATATTAGCAATGAGTAACACAGTATCAGAATCAGGATCTCCAAGATTAAAGGATAAACAGAATGAACAAAGAGATTACCAATTACCCATCACCAATCACCAATTACCAATCTCAACTAGATAACTAGTAACTTGAGTTAGTAGTTATATTGTATATTAATTACAAGCGACACAATATGACTTGCACTAAATTAAAATCAATCATGAATCTATGTTTGACATTTAACAGGAAAGTCACCCGGCCATGAATTTACTCATTACAACCCTAGCCACATTTGTCAAATTTTACAGCTATTTGCTGATTATTCGGGTCTTACTAACTTGGTTTCCCACTGTTGACTGGTCTAGTCAACCCTTTGCGGCTTTAAGTCAAATTAGTGACCCCTATTTAAATCTATTTCGTTCTATCATTCCCCCTCTGGGTGGTATGGATTTCTCTCCCATCCTAGCATTTTTGGCCTTGAAGATAGTCGGTGATCTTCTGAATAATTTAGCCCCTGTTACCTTAGTCACAGGGTTTTAAATCACAGGTCACTTACTTTCCAAATAGTGTAAGGGTAATTAATGAATTACCTTTACACATTATGTATAATTTTTATCTTCTTACCTGACCGCTGAACCCAGCGGCTTTAAACTGTTTTAGTTTCAAAGGTAGAGGTTGATTACTAGGTACAGAAATTCTCAATTCAAAATTACTGACTCCTGGGGGAACTTCGGCTATTCCACCCAGACGAGTGCGATTTTGTAAGATAGGATCATTATTTTTATCATAAATGCGACCAAAAATATCCGCATCATAGACAGTTTTATTTGTGCTGTTATTAGCTTTACCTGTGACTATAAAACAAGTAGCAGAATTTGAACCGCTGCTAGTTACCACTCCAGTCGTTAATTCCGAAGGACAATCATGGTAGGAAATATCAGATAATTTAATCTGTGTTAAAGCTAAAGCGGTGGGAGTTCCTACCCAAGAAAGTAACCCCATAAAACCAGCAATAACAATGAAGTGAATTGAGTGTAAACGCATAAAATAGACCAGTGAAAATTTCTTAAATTTCTTAAATAGCTTGTAGTCAGGACTTTAGTCCTGTGTTCGAGATACTAGGAGCTAAAGCCACGATTTTTCTAAGTTGTATACTCAGCGTTAATCCTCACATAATCATAACTCAAATCACAACCCCAGGCTTTACCTGTACCATGACCATTTCCCACACCAACAGAAATTAACACCGTATCCGACTGTAAATACTCACCATGAACCGCTGCTTTTAAATATGCACTAGCTGCGGCCTTATCAAAAGCTAAAGGTTGACCATTTTCAAAGAGGAAAATATCCCCTAATTTAATAGAGAGGTTGTCTTGTTCAAAAGGTACACCAGACCGCCCCGCAGCCGCCGCTATCCGTCCCCAATTCGGATCATGACCAAAAATGGCCGCCTTGACTAAAGACGAGCCAACAATGGTTTTGGCGATTTGTCGGGCTGATAATTCATCATAAGCGCCTATAACCTGTACTTCTATTAAACAAGTTGCACCTTCGCCATCACGGGCGATCGCTTTAGCTAAATGTTGACAGACATAAGTTAACATAGCTTCTAATTTCTCCGCTTCTGCACCCATTTCCGTAATTGCGGGAGTACGAGATTCACCATTTGCTAAAGCGATTAAACAATCATTTGTACTCGTATCACCATCAACTGTGATCGAATTAAAACTTCTATCTGCTGCTCTAGTTAACATTTGTTGCCAAAGTATAGAAGATACCGCAGCATCACAGGTAACAAAAGCTAACATTGTCGCCATATTAGGGTGAATCATTCCCGAACCCTTAGCAATACCACCGATACGAACTGGACGATCATGTATAATTGTTTCCAAAGCAATAGATTTTGTGACTAAATCTGTGGTAATAATTGCCCCTGCGGCTGCATCCGAACCTGTATCCGAAAGCGCTGCGACTACCTTGGGTATACCATCCCGGAGGATATCCATTTTAATTCTTTGACCAATTACACCTGTAGAAGCTAATAGAATAGATTCCGGGTTAATATTTAATTCCTTCCCTAATAAATCAGCACTTTCTTGAGCGTCCTTAACTCCTTGTTCACCAGTTGCAGCGTTAGCTTGTCCCGCATTACAAAGGATAGCTCTAGCACTATGTTTTCCTTGTAACACTTGCCGACAATAATCTACACAGGCTGCTTTGACATGGCTAGTAGTAAATACACCAGCTGCGATCGCTTCCACATCTGATACAATCAAAGCTAAATCTGGTAATCCCGAAGCCTTTAGTCCTGCTGTAATTCCCGCTGCTTTATATCCTCGTGGTGCTGTCACACCACCGGGAATTATTTGCCAATTTGCCATAATTTTGTCCACAATTATTATATTGCCTTTGTCATTAAAATACATTCTGCTGCTAGTTTGATATCAGCGTCCAGTATTTATGTCTATAGGTAATTTTATCCGTTGATGACAATTTTTTTCTCAAAAAATTTCCCACCAACAGACCATAAACCCAGCCCACCCTAAAGACCATAAGTAATCACAAATTAGGAAATAAATCAAATCATTCCTCTTTATCTGCGTTTATCTGCGTTCATTTGCGTTTAATTATCCTCAAAAATAAAAATAAAAGAGAGCCATTAGATAGCTCTCTAAAATCATCAGGGTGCATCTACTTAGCACAGTATATAATTCTAGCGCCAAGGGGTCAAACCCCTTCTTTTTTATTTTACCCATAAAAAGAGAGCTAAATTAGCCCTCCCAATCATCAAGTTGCGTCTTCCTATCAGATAATAATTACCCTACATTGGACTATTGAGTTTTTCTTCTACCAATTGATTAGTCAGTTTCGGTTCTGCGCGTTTATCGGTTTTTTTCAGGACTTGTCCCACGAAAAAGCCTTTGAGGTTGGTATTACCCTTGCGGTATTTTTCTACCTGTTGAGCGTTAGTAGCAATGATTTCATCAATAATGGGTTCAAGAATGGTACGATCTGAGATGAGTTCTTGACCAGCAAAAGCCGTTTCTGGAGAAACACCATTTAATAAATCTATGAGTTTTTCCTTAGCTTGGGCGTTACTGATTTTACCATTTTCAATGCGGGTAATTACATCAGCCAAATTAGTAGCAGTCAGTTTAATTTCTGATATAGTCAGTTTTTGTTTATTCAAGTAAGCAGCAATATCCTGAGTAATCCAGTTAGCTGCGGACTTGGGATTTGCACCTAAAGCGATCGCACTTTCAAAATAATCTGCGACTGGTTTATCCTCAGTTAAAACCCTGGTATCATAAGCCGAAAGTCCCAACTCATTTTCATAGTAATGGCGTTTTGGGGCGGGGAGTTGGGGTAATTCATTTAACCATGTATCTAATTCTATTTGAGTAACTTCAATGGGCGCTAAATCCGGTTCAGGGAAGTAACGATAATCACTAGAACCCTCTTTCACCCGCATACTGCTGGTGCGTTGTGAAGCTTCTTCCCAGAGACGAGTTTCTTGAATAATTTTCTCTCCTGACTCAATAGCGGCTATTTGACGCTCAATTTCATAATCAATCGCTTTTTGAATCGCACTAAAGGAGTTCATATTCTTAATTTCTACCTTAGTACCAAATTTCTCCTGACCCACAGGACGCACAGAAATATTCACATCACAACGCAGAGAACCTTCTTGCATATTACCATCACTAACACCAAGATAACGGACAATGCGCCGTAATTCTTGAGCATATTCAGCCGCTTCTTGTCCTGTCCGCAAATCCGGTTCAGAAACAATTTCCACCAAAGGAACACCAGCGCGGTTATAATCTACAAGAGAGTAGGTAGAACCAGAAAGCCGTTCACTTCCTGCGTGAACCAGCTTACCCGCGTCCTCTTCCATGTGTAAGCGAGTGATACCAATGCGTTTACGTTTGGGGTTTCCTGTATCATCTACCAATTCAATTTCTATCCAACCATGTTCAGCTATGGGTAAATCATATTGGGAAATTTGGTAATTTTTAGGTAAATCAGGATAAAAATATTGTTTGCGATCGAATTTACTATACCGAGCGATTTGACAATTCAAAGCCAAACCGGTTTTAACAGCGTATTCAAGAACTTTAGCGTTAAGTACAGGTAAAACACCTGGTAAACCCATGCAAACTGGGTCAATGTTAGTATTAGGGTCAGCGCCAAAAGCAGTAGAACTGCTGGAGAAAATTTTAGTATTGGTGCTGAGTTGACAATGGGTTTCTAAGCCAATAATTGCTTCATATTCAGTTTTAACGGGTGTGGCTGTGGTCATATCCAAGTTTTACAGTTTTTACTCTACAGTTTTTACTCTTTGGTACTATTTTAGCGGTTTTGTTTAGCGGTTTTGTGCCGACATGAATAGGATTTACGCCGCCTATCCCATATTTTGCACTTCATCTTGTAATATAGCTTGAATTTTGCTATATATTGGGACACAGCATTGCTGTATCCCAAATCAGGAAACTAAACAATCAAAGTAAAATCGCTACTAACAAGGGTAATATCAAGATTCCCTAAACGAGCAAACTCAAACACCGTTCCTGTACCCAAAACATTACCATCCTGATTATAAAATACACTACCAGTGCTTTGACTATAAACAATCCGGGCATTACTAGCGTTGACCAATTCATCATCACTAACAACTGCGAAATCAGTTAAAGACTGTCCTAAAGTGTTAGTAATGGCATTGAAAGTACCAAGACTTAAAGCGATTTTGTCCTGTCCGGCATCAAACTGAGTAATATAATCAACACCTAAACTGCTGCTAAATACCCCATTACCTTGGAAGCGATATTGATCATTACCGAGTCCTCCTGTGAGAATATCATCACCGAGACCTCCCCACAAAATGTCATCTCCTCCTAGTCCTTGTAGTTGGTCATGACCACTACCGCCATTTAAGGTATTATTTAGACCATTACCTGTTAGACGGTCATTTCCTGCACCACCTGTGGCATTTTCAATGACGTTATTAGCAGAGATAATCAATTTAAGATTACTATTGACCGTTTGTGAAGTTGTAATCCCCAAATTCACATTTACACCAGCAGTCGTCCCAGTAAAATCAAAATTATCAACACCTCCTGTTGTCGTTTCCGTAATTGTATCCGTTCCCAAAGCTGTAGTTGCTAGGAAACGATAGGTATCATTGCCATCAAGACCTGTGAGAGTATTGTTGGCGCTATTACCTTGGAGAACGTTATCCCCCCCATTACCAGTACCGTTGATAGCCGCTGTTCCGGTTAAAGTCAAGTTTTCCACACCACCGGGCAGAGTAGTAGTCACAGAAGCACTGAGGGTATCCGTGATAGTTGTAGTAGCAGTTTTTGCAGTGCCAAGGGTAGCATTTGTAGCGGTAGTCAAGTTGAGAGTAAAAGTTTCATCAGCCTCATTCAGAGAATCATTGAGAATAGGAATATTGATCACTTGACTGGTAACACCAGGGTTAAAGGTGAGAGTTCCGCTGGTGCTGGTATAGTCTGATCCTGCTATGGCTGTACCGTTAGCCGTGGCATATTGAACGGTAATAGTTTGAGAGCTGGCATTAGAAAGAGTAACAGTATAGCTGACATTTTGAGGATTGGTGTTACCTTCAACAATGGTTTGATTAGCACTGAGGTTAATGGTAGGTTGGGGGTCATTATCGGCAATATTAACCGTTGCTGCGTTGTTAGTTGTGCCAACAGTATAACCTGTACCTGTAGCTAAAGTGAGAATAGCAGTTTCCGTGACCTCAAAAATCGTGTCATTTGTGGGTGTTACTGTCACAATTGCCGTGCTACTCCCTGCTGCAAAGGTGACGCTAGTTGGTAAGCTGGTATAGTCAGTGCCGTTGGTAGCTGTTCCAGTTAAAGTATAATTCACTGTTACAGCTTGGTTGATATTTCCTCCCAACCTTGTCAGGGTGAACTGTCCTGGATTCGCCGTTATACCTATAGCAGTTTCTGCCGCATTAGCATCAGTAGCCGCAACGGAAATAACCGGAAGCGCGGAAGAGTCATCATTAGTAATAGTTCCCGTGACAGCCGTAGTTGTCCCAATGGTGTAAGTTGGAGCAGTTGCTAGAGTTAAAGCAACGGTTTCATCAGTTTCAACGGTGGTATCTGCGGTGGGGTCAACAGTTAAAGTTGCGGTACTGCTTCCCGCTGCAAAGGTAATAGTTCCAGTAGTTGCAGTAAAAGTGCTTGCGCCTGTTTGAGTATAATCGGTATTGAAAGTAGCGTTTCCACTTACAGTATAACTTACTGCTAAAGCATTAGCTGTAGATCCGGTGCGGGTGAAGGTGTAAACCAAATTAGTCGCTCCATCTTCGACAACACTAGCAGGAGATACAGCTAGACTAATACTGGGTAAATCATTGTCAGCAATATTAACAGTGGCACTAGTAGTAGTTCCCAAAATATAGCCCGCACCTGTTGCTAAGGTGAGAATAGCGGTTTCTGTGCCTTCAAAAATATTGTCGTCTGTAGGCGTAACAGTGACCGTAGCACTGCTCACACCTGCGGCAAAATTGACAGTTCCCGATAGACTACTATAGTCAGTGCCGTTGGTAGCAGAACCGCTTAAAGTGTAGTTAACTGTAATCGCTTGACTCAAATCACCAGTCCGAGTTAAGGTGAAAGTACCGTCATTGACAGTCACTCCTGTGGCAGTTTCCCCAGCATCGCTATCAGTAGCCACAACGGAAATAATTGGGAAATCATCATTGGTAATAGTTCCCGTCACTGCTGTGGTTGTACCAACGGTGTAAGTTGGAGCAGTTGCTAGAGTTAAAGCCACAGTTTCATTACTTTCAACAATGGTATCGGCTGTGGGGTCTATGGTTAAAGTGGCTGTATTTGCACCCGCAGCAAAGGTGATGGTTTTTCCTGTTCCGGGTGTTGCACCAGTGTAGTCGGTACTGGTGGCTGTACCAGTGATGCCATAGTTGACAGTTAAAGCATTAGTGGTAATTCCAGTTCGGGTGAAGGTGTAAACTAGGTTGGCTGTACCGTCTTCTGTAACGCTACTGGGAGATACCGCTAGGGTGATAGAGGGTAAATCTGAGATTCCATTATTGAAAGTGTTATATCTTGCCAATACCTCAGATGCTGTTAATACGCTACTATATAAACCTATGAAAGATACTGCACCAGCAGAATGCTCTCCACTAATCTCAGTATCGTCTACAAACAAATACAAATCTCCATTAGGACTCAGATCCGCTAAACCATTAGTATCATTAAAGGACAAAACTTCACTGCCATTGAGATAGATAGTTGTAGTGTTGTTAGTGGCACGGCTGAGAACTATATGATTATATCCTGATGCCAAAGTTCCGACTGCTGCGGTTTCGGCATAAAATCTCAAAGTGTTATTTAGGACGTATAATCCTGCATCACTAACAAGATCAGAAAAATCTATGATTTTGCGATAACCTGTGGTTTCATCGAAGGTGAAAACCAGTTCTATGGAGTAGTTGTTATTAGGGATATTCGGATCATTTAGTAAGAGTCCTGAATTGCTTGCAAATCTGTACACGGACTTACCAGCTTGAACAAAAACTTGATCAGTCGTGTCAGTTCCCAGAGTGTTTACAGAGTCTAATATCGGTGAAGAATTAATACTACTAATAAAATTAGTATCCCATGAATATGTAGGGTTTGTTACGCTACTTTGCTCTACTAAAACACTTTTCCCATCCACCTCAATTATCGCTGTATCATCCTCACCCTTCAAAGCCTGTAAAGTATTAACATCAAGACTTTCACCCTGTACCAAAGCGGCAAAAATCGCCCCTTCATCTCCAGCACTATCCAAGGTATTAATTTGAGCATCTACAAAATGCCCAATCTCCTCTAATAAAACTCTACTAATATCTGCTGATGTGGCATTAGCAACAAAGGTATTTGATAAATAAATCTTATTCGTGCTGCTTGCATAAGCGCCGTTAGCAGTTCCCAGAAGGCTGCTATCAAGAATCTCAATTTGCGGAACTTGACTAAAATCACCAGATAGCCACTGTAAACGCAGAATTTCCGCACCGCTGCGGTTGTATTGTGTACCAAAAGCCGTATCAAATAAATTCCAGAAGTTGTCTAAATCGGCAAAGGTGCTGAGTTGGTTATATGTCAGCGTCAGGGCAGAGTTGAACAAGGTATTCATGGATTTGATTAATTATTGGTATGGAAATAATGTGACACAAATACTTACAACTGTCAATCTCTATATTCATATTATGCAAAATAAATTGAACATTTTAAAAATCCCTAAACCAATCAATTTTGGAGGGGCAAACCCCCCAAAGTTGATAGTTCCCGGTAAACTACTATCATCAGTGCTGTTGGTAGCAGATCACCTTTTTGGGTCTAAACTAACACTTGTGCTTTTTCCTCTTCCAGCTTTACCTGAGCCTCTGCTTTGAGAAACTCAGCCACCTGGGACTCAATTTCGTCGCGCACAATTTGACGATATTCCAAGAAATGCTCAATTTGAGCGCAAACAGATAAATAGCTACTGATACCACCAGGATTATGCTTGTACATACTCCAGAGATTACGCCAGAATTGCCAACGGGTATTACGTAACACACCTTGTCGCCAGCAAATAGTTAATAATGCCCGCAATACCTTCCAATTTAATGGTTTTTTCGCCCCCTTGCCCTTTTTCGGATAAGTAGCTTCACCTAAAATGCGGTAGTGACGGTAAGCACGATCTAAAAATCGTGATGGTTCGTATAATTCCCAAAATGCTTCTACATATTCACTAGCGATTTCTGCTAAAGGCCTTGTAGGGACAAAATTCATCAACGTAGTTTGATTAATATTTGCAGATTTACTGCGGAGTCGGTTTTCCTTTGCTAATCTATGCCATAATGCAGTATCAGGAAGGGCTTGGAGCATACTAAATAAAGCAGTGGGAATTGATGTCTGCTCCACAAATTTGACAATTCTCGCCCCAGCCCCCGACTTTTCACCATCAAAACCAATAATAAAACCTGCCATAACTCGCAGTCCAGAGCGCGTAATCTTATATACCGCTTCGCTCAAGGAATCCCGCGTATTTTGAAATTTTTGAGTAAAAGCGAGGCTTTCTTCGTCAGGGGTTTCAATACCCAAGAACACAGACCCGAAATTACACCTGACCATGGCATCCATTAGTTCTTGATCTTGGGCTAAATCCACGGAAGCCTCTGTCGCAAAGGAGAAAGGATAGTCATGTACAACCATCCAAGGTTGTAGTTCTTTTAAGAATAATTTAACGTTGCGTTTATTACCAATAAAGTTATCATCTACCATGAAAATACTGCGTCGCCAACCCAATTCATAAAGATAATCAAGTTCGGCGAGGAGTTGCGCTGGTGACTTGGTGCGAGGTTTGCGACCATAGAGAACAATAATATCACAAAATTCACATTGGAAGGGACAACCACGGGAAAATTGTACTGACATTTCCGCATAAGCATCAAATTCTAGTAAATCAAAGCGCGGAATGGGAGTCTTTGTGACATCTGGTTTTTCACCACCAGAGCGGAATATGCCCGAAGATTCACCACGGCTAATTGCATCTATAAATAATGGTAAGGTAATTTCTCCTTCATCCAAAATTAAATAATCTGCACCCACATCTGTGACTTCCTGGGGTAAAGCTGTTGGATAGGGTCCACCCACCGCTACACGCTTACCGCGCCTTTTTGCTTCTTGAATCTGTGCCAGCAAATCCTCTTTTTGCACAATCATTGCTGATAAAATCACTAAATCAGCCCAATCCCATTCTGCTGCTGTAATTTGGCGAATATTCCGGTCTACTAGCTTAAAATTCCACTCTTGGGGTAAAATTGCGGCTACCGTCACCAAACCCAAAGGTGGTAACATGGCTTTGCGGTCTAGTAAAGCTAATGTTTTTTCAAAAGACCAAAAACTTTTTGGAAACAGTGGATATATTAGTAGAACATTCATGCTTGTTTATCTGGATTATAGAATGATTATTGATATTTTTGTTCTTTATAGCCAATCCCCATGCCCTTTTAGGCTATGGGGTTTCAAAACCTCTGTCATAATCAAAGCTAAAAGCTTTTCCAATTCCGTTTCCTTTTAGGAGAGGGTTAGGGAGAGGTAGGAGAGAGGTTTTTCTGTAATCTTTTTGACTTGTGCATTCATGCCCTAAATTACTGCTTCTACTTTTTCGGCTGCTTGTTCTTTAACGAGTATATAGGGTTTTTCCGCACCTTGGGCTAAATACGCGGCTAATTGACTTTCGATTTCGTCGCGGACAATTTGCCGGTATTCCATAAAATGCTCAATGTGGGCGCAGGTAGAAACGTATTGTTCAACCACTTTGGGGTTATGCTTGAGAATACTAAAGAAGTGATGCCAGAATTTCCAGCGAGTTTGTCGTTTAAATCCTTGTCGCCAAATTACAATTAGTAAAGCTCTGACAACTACCCATTCTGGCATTTTTGCTGGTACTGTGTATTTAGCTGAACCTAACATCATAAAACAGCGATAGGTGCGGTCTAAATAGGCAACTGGGTCATATAAAGCACAGAAAGCCTCAACATATTCCCTAGCTAATTCTTCTAAAGGACGGGTAGGAATGAAGTTCATTAATGTAGTTTGATTAATGTTCCCATCTTGATTTTCCCGTAGTCTTCCTTCTTTTTGCAAGCGATGCCACAGCGCAGTATTGGGTAATGCTTGTAACATAGCAAAAGTTGTAGAAGGGATGGCTGCTAATTCAGCGAAGCGAACAATGCGATCGCCTGCACCGGACTTTTCACCATCAAAGCCAATAATAAACCCAGCCATGGGTCGCAAACCTGCTTTGATAATAGTTTCTACAGATTCAGCCAAGGAACTGCGAGTATTTTGAAATTTCTTAGTTAATTGTAAACTATCCTCATCTGGTGTTTCAATGCCCAAAAATACCGCTTTAAAACCACAATCTACCATCAATTCCATCATTTCGGCATCTTGTGCCAAATCAATGGAAGCTTCCGTGTCAAAATTGAAAGGATATTGATGTTGTTCCATCCAAACTTTTAACTCTTTGAGCAACAATTTTACATTACGTTTGTTGCCAATAAAGTTATCATCTACCATGAAAACACCCCGCCGCCAACCCAACTTATAGAGATAATCTAACTCGGCTAAAAGTTGTGCAGGGGTTTTCGTTCTCGGTTTGCGTCCATATAAAACAATGATGTCGCAAAATTCGCACTGGAAGGGACAACCCCGGGAAAACTGCACCGACATCATATCATAGGCGCTGAAATCTAATAAATCAAAGCGAGGTATGGGAGTAGTTGTCACATCTGGTTTTTCAGTAGCACGGAAAACGCCAGATTTTTCACCCCGTTGTACCGCTGCTACAAACATGGGTAAAGTAATTTCTCCCTCGTCGAGAATGAGGAAATCTGCCCCTGCTGCTTCCACTTCATGGGGTGTGGAGGTAGGATAGGGACCACCCAAAGCTACCAACTTACCGCGTTTTTTCGCTTCCCGAATTTGTGCCAATAAGTCTTGTTTTTGAACAATCATAGCCGAGAATATCACCATATCTGCCCAAGCCCATTCTTCCTCTGTCCCTGGACGAATGTTACGATCTACTAGCTTAAATTCCCACTCTTGGGGTAAGATAGCAGCGACAGTAACTAAACCCAAAGGTGGTAAGAGAACCTTTCTGTCCACCAGAGCGAGAATTTTCTCATAAGACCAGAAGGTTTTAGGAAATATTGGATAAACTAGCAAGACACGCATAGTATCACCCCTCACGATGTGTTTTGTAATCTAACTGTAACGAAAATTAGGACGGATTGACTTTTTTCTTAATTTGTCCGTTGTATGTAAGAATGGAAGAGTTGTCAGAATCAGGATGTCCAGGATTTAAGGATGTACAGGATGAAGACAGTAATTTTACAGTTCATTACAACTAATTATACAATATGAGTGACTCAAGCTACTAAGCATAAAAATCAGTAAATTTTCTGTATTTACGATAAGTTAGATAATATTTTTGCTCATCTTCATATCATAAACTGTCTATTTTGTCAACCCACCCTTGACTTTGCTTTACAAAAGTACATCAAGGCATTTCTAAATTTGTCCCAAAAATTCTCTATCAGTCCTCAATATTTTCCTCGTCCTCACTTTCCCTATTTCTCAAATACCTATCAATAAAGCATTTCCAGATTCTACTTCCTGCAATTTTAGAAAATTGATATACTAAGCCTAGATTTTGAAATTTTACCAAATCGCTGAAACTATTGCAAGATCGTTGATAAATAGAAATTTTTCTCAATAAAATATTAATTACATATAAATATAAAGTTATGTTAATTTCTATAAAATAGAAATATTTAAACTATTTTTATAATTTCAATAACTTAATCTTATAATTTAATAAAAAACCGAGGTTAAAAGTTAAATTTATGCTGTATTTAATTATATATAGCAGATCACCGACTTCTTTGATAACTAATTTAGGATTGCTATAGTATTCATATTTGATTAAAAACCTCAATATTCGCTTGAGTAAATTTAATTGTATGAATACACAACCATTTTTCTAAACTAGTGAAAAGTAGCGATGATAAACATCAATATCGGAGTATAATGAATTGGATATTATGTAATAAGAATAATACCTTGTCTACATTGAAAAAGCTTTCATTTGTAGGTTGGGTTAAAGTATGTTCACGAAGTGTGGCGAAGCCATAACCCAACATAAGCGTTGGGTTGCGCTGTCGCTTAACCCAACCTACAGAAAA
>OMJF01000012.1 GCA_900299285.1 Anabaena sp. 54
AGAAAAAAGGTTGATATTAGTTCTTTGAACAAACGGTCATGGTCTATGTTTTCTGTCATATTTTTATCTAAGTTAGGATTTACATGATTTAACAACCAACGGTTTTTTAAATTTTATCTTCTTCAATTACAGCATTCCTGTCTAATATTAATAAATTCCGAAGTTGGTCTGTATCAAGTTCTGTTAACCAATCTTCACCAGCACCTACTACTTGTTCCGCTAATTGTTTCTTACCTTCAATCATATCATTAATTTTCTCTTCTAAAGTTCCAGTACAAACAAATTTATGAACTTGGACATTACGAGGTTGACCAATTCTAAATACCCGGTCTGTAGCTTGATTTTCAACTGCGGGATTCCACCATCTATCAAAGTGAAATACATGATTTGCCCTAGTTAAATTCAAACCCACACCGCCAGCTTTTAAAGATAAAATCATAATTGGTGGTCCTTGGGGATCATGTTGAAATCTATCAATCATTTCTTCTCTTTGCTTCTTACTGGTACTACCATATAAAAATAATATTTCCCGTCCTAATTTCTTTTCTAAATAAGGTCTTAATAACTTACCCCATTCCGCAAATTGCGTAAAAATTAACGCTTTATCCTTTGCTGCTAAAACCTCTTCTAGCATTTCTTCCAACCTTTGTAATTTCGCAGAATGATGTTTTTCTAAACTTGATAATTTTAAATATTGGGCAGGATGATTACAGACTTGTTTTAACTTGACCAATAATCCTAAAATCATACCTCGACGTTGTAAACCTTCCGCAGTTTCAATCTCTATTAAAGAGTTATCTACTAATTGTTGATATAGTGTAACCTGTTCAGAAGTTAAACCACAAAAAACCGTCATTTCTTGCTTTTCTGGCAAGTCTTGAATAATATCTTTATCAGTTTTTAAACGGCGTAAAATAAAGGGTTGTACTAAAGAACGTAATTGATTTAAAGAAGCACTATCACCATACTTTTCAATAGGCATGGCAAACCGTCTTTGAAAAAATTGTTTATTGCCTAAATAACCAGGATTCAAGAAATCTAAAATAGACCATAATTCTTGTAATCTATTTTCTACAGGTGTTCCAGTTAAAGCAATACGAAATGCAGTTTCTAATTGTCGAACTGCTTGGGATTGTTTAGATTCTGAATTTTTTATATTTTGGGCTTCGTCTAAAACAACTATTTGCCATTCAACCGTTTTTAAAAGTTTAATATCGCGGTGAATAAGTGAATAGCTAGTAATAACTAAATCATGTTTTTTAACAACTTCTGTAAATATTTTTCCCTGGGGACGTTTATCACCATGATATTCTAAAACCTTGAGAATAGGAGCAAATTTACTTACTTCTTTTTGCCAATTACCCATAACTGAAGTAGGACAAACTAATAAAGTTGGTTTTTCTAAAACATTTTCTTCTTTGAGATGAAGTATAAAAGCAATGAATTGAATCGTTTTTCCTAATCCCATATCGTCTGCAAGACAAGCACCTAAACCCCATCTTTCTAAAAATGCTAACCAGGCTACACCACGTTCTTGATAAGGTCTTAATTGTCCAGTGAAATTGTTAGGAGTTGGTAAAATTTCAATTTCTTGATTATTACTTAATGCCCCAATTAATTCCGCCAATATACCAGAAGCTTCAAAACTAACAACTGGTAATTTTTCAATAACTTGAGTATCTCCTTTGCTAATACGTAAAGCATCTTCTAAAGAAAGAGACATTTGTTCTTTACGGGAACTAAAAAAGGTTTGGGCAGTTTTGATATCTTGGGGACGTAATTCTACCCATTCACCATTAATTTCCACTAAAGGACTATTTAATTTTACCAATTTATCAAACTCAAGTTTAGAAATTGTTTGTCCACCAATTGCTAATTGCCATTGAAAATTTAATAAACTTTGTAAACCCAAACGTCCTGATTTTTTCTGAGGAGTTTCAGCACTAATTTTTAAGCCCAAACGGTTCGCCCACCCTTCCCGATTTGCTAAACTAGGAGGTAAAATTACTCCTAAACCGCTATCTTCAAATCTCCAAGTTATAGCTTTGATAAATTCATAAGCTTCCATAGGAGAAAGATGACAAAATTCGGGAGATGGGGTTTCTAAACTTGCGTTAATTATGGGATATAATCGAGAAGCTAAACCCAAACCTCGCAAGAATGTTTCTTGAGGTTGTTCAATGGTACGATCTTGATAAACTAATTTTTCTACAGGTTGCTGCCAAATTATCGCTGCTTCTATTAAAAATTCCGGGTTATCCACTGCTTGGAGAAAATATTTTAAAATCCAATTTGTTTCTTCATTTTCTGGAGGAAGCAACTGGAAACAAGTTCTAAATAAAGCTTTCCCCGTGAGTTGATATTCTAAGGGTAAAGTCCAAGCTTTTAAAGTAGTTTGTAAACCTTCTCCCTGGGTCGCATTAATTGTATTATTTTCATTAATTAATCCTTTTAACCATTGCTGTAATACGGTAGGTAAAGACATGATTATTCTCGGTTCAAGGGGAGATTGAGAACCAAGCATTAACCGCAATTGATGATCTGTAATATTATTGAGGAATGATAATATTATTTCTTGAGGTAATAATGGTAAATCAATTGCTATATTTTCGGTATTTTGTTGATAGCTTCGACAAGCTAAAGGCATTTTTGAAGCAAATTTTTCTAATCTAGTAACATCTAAGGCACTATCTAAAAGTACCTGCCATTGAGCAATTAAATTACCATCTTTTTTTTCAACTATTGGTAAGAATTTACAACGAGAAATTAAATCTAAATTCCATCTGTAAATATGTACCCAAAAATGAATATCTGCTCCTAATAAAGCCGCCTTACTGTTATTTGGACTCAGGGGTAAAGAGCTAAGAAATTGAATTGCTAATGCTGGACTAAGACAAAAACCCTCAATTTTCCAAGGATGTAAATATTGTGAAGATGAGTATTTTATATCAACAGCAACAGAATAAACTGGAGAAATTGTGACTAATTCAGATTTATTACTTTCTAAAAAATCAGTTGGTAAAGAAATTATTTGTGAGTGATTAGGTAGTTTTATTTCTGTTGCTGGTTTACCTTTAATTCTTTGTTTATTAATAGTATTTGGCTGAATTAAATTAGCGATTGATAAATTAGATATTTCTAACCATTCATTTAATTCCTCTGATGTCATAGCTAATGGATATAAACAAATTTCATCAGATACTTGAGTATTAACCTGTGAAGAACGCCAAGTTTCCCCCCAAATAAAGAAATAACTATTTTGATGATTTATTACCCAAGTTCCGTGTAAAATTGCCATGTTTGAATATACTAATCATTTTTTTAATTATTATCTCTATTATCTCGCATATTTGGCATTTTGGGTTAAGAGATAAAACTTGTCAGTGATTATAAATCGCTACTACGTCATGTAGTCATGTAGTCATGTAGGTTGGGTTAAGCGACAGCGCAACCCAACAAAAGATATAATAAAAAACCTGAATCAGGATATCCAGGATTTAAGAATTTATAGGATTAATACATTAAATGCTATAATCAATAAATAACTACTTGATATCATATCATGATGATTACTCAAGAATTAGAATGTAAAGAAAACATCTCCCCAG
>OMJF01000013.1 GCA_900299285.1 Anabaena sp. 54
GCAGGAGAGAGGCTTTGATTTACTCCCCTTCCCTGGTAGGGAAGGGGCTGGGGGTTAGGTCTAATAATTGTGGCTCAAATACATGAAAACTGCTGTAAATAAGAATGAATTGCGGTGAAAACCCGATAAATCCATCAATGTACAGTAGTAACCTAAATACAGATTGGAATAGCCAAAACTATGCTCTTCTGGAGCTTTCTGCAAAAGTAGAATACGCACTCCTAGCACTGTTAGAACTAGCCAAACATCATGATAAAAAAGTTCCTCTAACTATAAACGAGATAGCAGCCAAACAACCCATACCAGAACGCTATCTGGAACAGATTCTTGCTCAATTGCGACGTGCGGGTCTGGTACAGAGTCAACGCGGCTCCAAAGGAGGTTTTGTGTTAATAAATGACCCGTGGCAAATTACCTTGCTAGAAATTGTCACTTTAATGGAGGGAGAACGAAAAGAAAAAGAAAGCTCTGAAACTCAACCCTTAGAGAAAGATTTGATTTTAGAAATCTGGGCAAAAGCTAATATTGCTTCAATAGAGGTTTTGCGTAGCTATACACTCCAAGATTTGTACCAGGAAGCAGAGACTCGTACCCAAAATAGTCCTATGTATTACATTTAGCAAAAGGTGATGAAAATGAATGGTTAACTAAATTTTGAAACTTTCATCATTACTGATATTAACAATTACTCCTTCATCTTCTGCATTTTGATTGCCATCGTTTTTTCAGCAAAGCCAACAAACAAATACTGTTATATTGTACTTTTGTACTTTAAAGACAAATTAAAATGCAGAGGGAAGAAGAGTAATTATGCTTGTACAACTAATTTCCAGCTTACCATCATTAAAATCCCATAAATAGTAAATCTTAGTGGACGTAGAGGGATAATCTCACAAAGTTTTGCACCTATGATAACTCCAGGAACAGAACCTATCCAAATTGGTATGACTAAACTTAAATCAACAGTTCCCAAGGTCAGATGTCCCAAGGATGTAAATATTAATAAAATTGCGGCTTGAGTAATATCTGTACCCACTAATTTACGGGCATCTAACCGGAAAAATGCCATCAAAACTAGGGCAAAAATAGAACCTGACGAAACGCTGGTCATACCCACACAGAAACCTAAAACTCCACCAATAATTACAGTAATCAAACGTCCTTTATTAGTATTTACATTTAATTTCGGTAATTCAGGTAAATTGATTTTTGGGAAAAAAGTCACTAACAACATTTGTATTAATGCTATCAATGTGACTATAACAATTATTACTCCCAACAACCGCAGCAACAGGCTATCTATCTGATGTTCTCCAGTGTTTCTCAGTTGGTATAAAACCGCTACACCCAACAATGAACCAGAAACACTACCCATTGCCAGCCATTTTACTAAATCTACATCAAGGGTTTTTTGTTGCCAGTGTTTCCAACCTCCTACTATTTTCATTAATGTAGCAGCTACAACATCGGAACTGATAGCAATAGAGGGCGGTACGTGAAAGAAAAAAATCAACATAGGAGTGATGAGAGACGCGCCACCTATTCCTGTTATACCAACAATTATGCCAATAAAAAAGCTAAAAATGGGTAATAATAAGTAGTCCATATTTCTATTTAATAGTGTGTTTTAGTTGTGATGTGAAAGTATTTAAGGATCACTTTTTCTATTTGGTCAAAGTCCATAGTGTGATTTTTCAAATTCGCACAAAATACTAAAACCAGATTGACTTGCCGTAGTTTAACATTAAATTTACCAAAAGTCTAGTGTCAGTCTCTATAAATTAATCCATATTTTTATGATGATATTGCATAGTAGAGATCATCATAGAAACTACAGTTGCGTGGGATTGTATTGTTCATAAAACTAAATAAATACTAAATAAATAGTCAATTGAGAAAATATGATATTCTAAATTTTGTAGCCTCATAAAAAGACGGAATTTATAGCTGTCTTATGGGTATACCAGTCTTGAGAAAATAGATTTAAAAAAAGGACCAAAAATTGAGCATACTAGCATTTTCTTTACTAGTTTGGCTGGGGTCATTTAGTGCCGGCTTAGTAGGCGCATTAACGGGTTTAGGTGGTGGAGTTGTCATAGTTCCATTATTAACTTCCGTCTTTGGTGTTGATATTCGCTATGCCGTTGGTGCATCATTAGTATCAGTAATTGCCACGTCTTTAGGATCATCTGCTACATACATTAAAAATGGTTACGCCAATTTACGCTTAGGAATGTTTCTAGAAGTAGCCACCACTATTGGCGCACTTATTGGTGCTTTACTGACAGTTCATGTCCCAGTAAAAATACTTTGCTTAATTTTAGCAATTGTGCTAATTTATTCAGCATATCTGTCTCAACGACCCAGACCAGAACAAACAGAAATTATGACACCAGATCCTTTAGCAGAATATCTGGAACTTAATGGTACTTACCCAAGTAATGATCGTGTAATACCCTATCAGGTCTATGCTTTACCTGCTGGCTTCAGTATTATGCTAGTAGCAGGAATACTTTCTGGTTTATTGGGAATTGGTTCAGGAGCATTCAAAGTATTGGCTATGGACCAAGCCATGGGTCTCCCTTTTAAAGTTTCCACCACCACGAGCAATTTTATGATTGGTGTCACAGCGGCAGCTTCTTCCGGTGTTTATTTAACCCATGGATATATAGATCCGGGTTTATCCATGCCAGTTATGTTAGGAGTATTACCAGGTGCTTTTTTAGGTGCGCGAATCTTAATGGGCGCTAAAACCCAGATTTTGAGAATTATTTTCAGCTTTGTGTTGGTATTAATGGCATTAAAAATGGTCTATAACAGTTTCTTAGGGAGTGTGTAATTATGTATAAATTAAATTCTGGCTTTCGGTGGACTTGCTCAACACAGATGGAAACAGAATTTGGAAACCTCGCTTTTAAACCGGAGGAAGAAGATTGTGATCTTCAACATTTACCAGAACAATACCTCACTCACACAGTACAAAATTATCATGATGAAATTGTTAACAGTCAAAAACTGATAAAATCAGCAGGCGAACAAAAGTTAGAATACTTACTCAGTAAGTTACTTATGTACGGGGTGTTAATTGCTGGTTACATAGTATTATCTGGCGGTATTTTATACTTAATTAATCATGGCTCGGATATTGCTGAATATCAAGTATTTATAGGTACACAATCTCAATTTCACTCACCAACAGGTGTAGTCAATGCCGTTTTAGCGGGTAGTTCTCAGGGAATCATTCAACTAGGACTGTTAATACTAATTGCTGTGCCTATTTTGCGTGTAATAATTTCTTTATTAACTTTTTTATTGGAGGGAAAATTTATTTATGTAATTATTACCTCATTAGTGCTTGCTAGTTTAAGTTACAGTATAGTCGGGGCTTACTACTAACATAACTAGAATTTAACACATTAAAATATCATACAACTAATTTTAGGAGTTTGAAGTACCAAGGTGTAGAATATCAATTGCGGATAAATTTAGCCTTGGTTTGTACCAAAATCAGCAGTTTGAATTGTTCAAATGTGTATTTTTGTGTTGATATTTATCCTATCCCCCTGGATAGGATATCATGCTACAAAGTGAGAGAAATAATCTAGGGACTTTCTAGGGTTCTCTCTTTGTTTTGGTTATCTTGAGGAACTCATTGTGGTTGTAACCCCAGAAAAACTGCACACTACCCATAGCCACGAGCATCTACCCAATAAAGACCGTGTAGCCGTGTTACTTATGGGCTATGGCGAAGTTGAGAGCTACGAAGATTTTGCTAATTATAACGAACAAGCTTTAAATTTACTGACTGCTAAATTCGCTCCTGTTCCTACTTGGATTTATCCCCCTTTAGCCAAACTTTTGGCATTATTTGATCGTCATGAATGGGGACACACACACCACGATTTTATCTCCCCACATAATGCCATCTTTGAAAGACAAAGAGCAGGTATTGAACACGAATTACAACATAAATGGGGTAATGGTGTTCAAGTTTTCAAAGCCTTTAACTTCTGCGCTCCTTTTTTACCAAATCAAGTTTTAGCCGAAATTAAAAATCAAGGTTTTAGCAAACTGCTGATTTATCCATTATTGGTTGTTGATTCCATTTTCACCAGCGGTATTGCCATTGAACAAGTGAATAATGCTCTGGTAGAATTAACCGATGATAATGAACATTGGATCAAAGCTCAAAGATATATTCCTTCCTTCTATAATGAGCCAAAATATATTGATTTAATGGCGCATTTGGTAGAAGAAAAAATTCATGCTGATTTGGCTACGGGTTATTTACCTTCGCAAATTGGTATTATCCTGATGAATCATGGTTGTCCCCACAAAGCCAAAGGCTTTACATCAGGAATTGATGAAAGTCAAGCCATGTACGAGTTAGTTAGAAACAAGTTAATTAACAATTATCCGTTAATTTCTGTGGGCTGGTTGAATCATGATACTCCATTAATTGAATGGACACAACCAAATGCTACCCAAGCTGCTCAAAATTTGATTCAATTGGGTGCAAAGGTAATTTTATTTATGCCTATTGGCTTTGCTACAGAAAATCATGAAACTTTGTTAGATGTTCACCACATTATTCATGATTTGGAAAAACAACATCCAGATGTAGATTATTTACAAATGGCTTGTGTGAATGATCATCCCCAGTTTTTAGCTATGGCTGCGGAATGGGCTAATGTACATATTACAGAGTTAATGGCAACAGAAGGAATAGCTGTTAATTCCCATTCAGCTATAACTCATCATCATCACCATCATCATTAGCAATTAGGGCGGTGAGAAACCGCATTTACACAAACAAAACCCACCTGCGTGGGTTGAAAATATTTAATTTTTTATTGGTCCACACAGGTGGACTTTTTTGTACCTGTTTCTGTAGTAGCGATTTAGTAGCGATTTCTAATCGCCAGAAACTTTTAAAACATCCTCTTAATTACCCCACTTATTAACTTATCAATATTATTGATTTATCTCTATACATACATCATTCCCATTAGGGAAAAAGTTATGAAAAGTTAAATAATTCATAAGTATAGCTAAAATCGTCAGTAAAGTGAATAACATAGATCAAATATTTTTCGATGTAGGTCTTAAATGGAATCACTAGAAAAACAAATTCTCACCTTGACCCAGAAAGTTAATGCCATCTATGAAATAATTGCCAGACTGGATATGCGGCTATCCCAGGCCTTGTCGGATTCGTCTTTGGAGAAATTACCAGCCATAGAACATTATCTAGAAAAGAAACAGCCCAGGCGACATAAATCAAAAGAACTGGAGCATAAAGATGTTTTAACAGATTCTATGGTCTATTCAGACATAAATTATCAAGCCAGAGATAGAGAAATAACCCCAGAAATTCAAATTCAACGGTTAACAACCCAGTTAACCGCAGCCTATCACCGTATTGCAGCCTTAGAAGAACAGTTACTTAGACAGAGGATTTCTTAGTTTGTTGCTAAGTTGTTCCATTTCTGCTTCTATAGCTGCTAACAGTTGATTTTGCTGCCAATTTTGACCCAAGGAAGCAGCAATACAGGCCGCACCAGCGCCAACACCTTCTTTCACAAAACCCCGTTCATAAGCTTGAAGTTGGGGATATCGAGAATTGGCAAAACTCAATTTTGTTGCTAATAAAGGAGGAATACTGTTTTTACTGAAACTCTGGGCTAAATCAATTGTTGCACCGGTAGGATCTTCCGCTACCCAGCGGGTTGTACCAATGACAATTTCTGCGGGTTTCCAAAATAAAGAGTATGTGTGGCCGATCGCTTGAATTAAAGCATATACTGCTAACATCTGCGTACCGCCACCCAATAATACTCCACATTTTCGACTAGCAGCGATCGCCATTCCCGCTACTACCACTTGCATTGGATCTCCTACCGCTGCTACAAGTTCTAAAGGATCAACTAAGGAAGATATTTTTGCTTTTGCTAATCCAGTTTTTACCAAATCCCATTTCTGTTTATGATTACACACAGCATGACTACTATTAACCTTACCGACAGCATCAATACCCAACCCAGTTAAAATAGCTAATGCTGTTGTTGTTCCCCCGACGACGCACTCACTTAAAATTAAATAACTATTAGCAGCATCACAACTTAATTGAGAACCCCAGCGTAATCCCTCTGTTAACAATTGTTTAACCGTAGCTATATCCATAGCCGCACCCTGACTTAAACACCTGGCGGCCATACCACCTAAATCTATTAATGGTACAGGTGGGATATGTAACAATCCCGCATTAAACAGGTAAACAGGGATGTGTAAATTAGCCACCACTGCCCGGGAAATCAGCACAGGAGACGCACCCGAAGTCAAGGGAGGCAGGGGATACTTAGGGTAATATTCAGCGCCGTAATAAAGAAATTCTGCATCAGCACAAGCCGTATATTGGCGGTCTTCTGGAGTTAAACCAGCCGCAGAAATACCGGGAATTAAACCAGTTTCCGTGAATCCTAAAACACAGGCAAATATTGGTAATTTACCTCGATAGCGATGCAGCCATGCTTCTCCAATGGATACCTGTGTGTATATATTAATCATAATCCATTAACACCTGTATCCAACGTGGTGGACGGGGAATAGAATTACCAATAGCGTCCAATAGTAACCAAGCGACAAGGTGGACTATAAATAAGTAAATAAAATTATTAATCAGAATTAAAGCGATCGCCCCTAATTGAATTAATAATAAATTGGGAGTTGTCAACAATTCCAAGTGTAAAAAAATCCAATCAATAATTTCCGTTACTTGGTTAATCACATAAACCCACAGATCTTCACCGGATAACAGAGATAAAAACCACAGTCGAAAAAACACACCTAGAGTCCCCAGTAAAGTCCCTAAAATGATAGAAACAATCCAGGGTACACGACGATGCCAAGTAGCCCCTAATAGCACACCCATAAAGGCAAAAGGCATAACAAATAACAAACTGCGAACAGGTCCCATTAACACAGCCAATAGCAAACCAGAAGTCACTGCGGACATCCAAGCGGCACGGTTACCCCACCGTAAATATACTAAAGCGATGGGTATAGGAAAAATTACCCGTAATACTGGACCTAGAGGAAAGTAAAAATTAATAAACCAAATTAAACTGGCCGCACTGGCTAAAAAAGCCGTTTCCACCATTTTTAAGGGACTATCAACATTGAGAGATTGATACTGTAATTGGCTTTGGGTAGGAGATACAAGAGATGGATCTGCCTCTGGTTCTTCTGGTAGGGAATCAACAATACTCATGGTGAAGTAATTAAATTAAACTATAATTTTGGCAAAGCTGTTTGGGAATAATTGTATGTGCGGCTTTTTACTTATTCAGATTTTAGGGGTAATTGATCAATGTTAATATAGCGCAAAAACCTACCAAAGAATTGGTATTTTACCGTTAGCGTTCCACTAGAATAAATATCACAAAAATTCAGCAATTATGGCATAATTGTCAAGGAATCAGCAGAACCGTAGCAACTTTGACAATAAATGTATAATAATTGTCAAGCTTTACACATTAACGTCCAATTTTCACTCAGGTAAATGAACGTGACTTCCCATACTGATGAAATTCAGCAACTAATTGTAGACATTGATCACGTACTGTCCCACAGTGGTAAAGGTCTTTCTAAATTCCTATCTAACCAAAGACACAGGGAAAAAGAGATCTTACAACGAGTACATGACTTCCTAGTTCAACTGAGCGAGCATCAAAGATCAGAGGATAAAATCCCAGAGGAAACAACACAACCATTATCATCCCTGTTGACGCAATTTAACCAACAGAATCATTCCCCAGCCATCTCTGAGTCTACCCTGACTGCATCAGAGCCAAATAAAATATCAACAGTAGAAATCAAACAAGAACTGACGGTTTTACTTCAGCCTTTGCAAGCGGAATTATCAAAGCTTCTAACAGAAAGAGCCACTCTGATACAGGAAATTAGACAATTAGAACAAAAGCAATTACAAAACCCTTCTTTGAGTCAGCAGTTCCCAAACCAAGAGCAGATAATTTCTCAATTCCTAGAAGTCCTCATGAGTCGCTTGGACGCGCATTTAAAATTAAATGCTAGTCCTATAAATAATCCTAATCAACAGAATTTAGAAGTTATAACTGCTGCTATACAACCTATTTTAGAATCAGCAGAACGGGTAGAACAGTTAGCGAATTTAGCACGTAATTTAGATCAACGTTTGCTGTCCTTAGATGGAACTGTCAATATCGTTTTTGAAGCTCTAGAACGCAATATTAACACCTATTATCATTCCCTGTCCCAAGCCCTAGCAAAAATGCACGATCAGGGGATGCAAGGTGAACAATTAATGGCAAATTTTCTGAATAATTTAACTCAATATTTACAGCAGCAATCCCTAATTAGTGAGCCATTGATTTCTAGTGTGAACCCGGAAATATCCGAGTATCCAGGGTGGGAAGAATTAAAGAAAATACCAGATTTATCTGGAGTAACTCCTGCGGAGGAAATAACATCAGTTTCTCTGGAAACAGAGTTATTACAGGAAAAACCAAAATTTGCCAAAGAGTTAGACTTAACAAGTTCTGATCAAGTAGATGATCTTTATGCAAGTTTCTCTAATCCTCAAATTTCTTCACCAATAAATTTATCATTTTATCATGATCCTCTTCTCGGAGAAGATAGGAATTTATCCACTGCTTCTGAAGTTGTTAGTAATGATTTATTAACAGTTTCTATCCCAGAAGAACCACAAGAAAATTTGCTGTCAATTCCAACCAGTGAATCACCAGATGATCAAAACTACAATTATCAAACAATAATTTCCGATACTTCTCAAGCCGGTAAAGCCACAATTGAATTAGCACCAAATAGTACAGATACCATTACAGTTTTAACTGATTTATTGATTGATAATAGCAATGAAGAAATCTCCTGGGAAACATCAAACCTATTGGATAACCCAGAAATTAATACAGCTAATACAGCAGATGTTTCTGTCGTCACATTACCACCAAGCACAGAAAATGAAAATCAGAATTTGGGTTTTGATAACGATGTTTCCACAGCTTCAGAAAGAGATTTAGTATCTTTGTTGGATAACTTTGATTCATTATTAGATGATCATCAGAAATCTGCAACTAATTTAGATGTTGAAATTTCTGACCAGGAAGTAAATTCAAGTTTAACAACTGTAACAAACCTAGAAGATAAAAAAGAAGATTTTTTCCCAGCTTCAATTACTAGTCAGCAATCTCCAATTACCGCTATTCAGCCCCCAATTACCAATGGTAATGGTAAAAATAATGATCTTCCCCCAGACGATACTTTAAATTCTATTTGGTATTTAGGAATTGATGTAGGAACAACCGGAATTTCTGCGGCTTTATTAAATCACTCCAAATTAGTAGTTTATCCAATTTATTGGTCAGCAGAAAACCCAAATAACAATGCTGATTTTCAGCAATCATTTCGTTTACCTGCTGAAGTTTATTTACCTACAAATGCAGCTAATACTCAGGAAAAAAGCGGAGAATCACCTTCCCCCCAATCATCAGTTCCCTATCATCTTTATTCAGCACAATTAAAGCCTTATTTACAAATAGCAGTTCCCTACCAGCAAGAACGCCAAAAATGGGAACCAATGTTACAATTAAATGAATTTTCCCCAGGTCCATTGATTTGGATCATCAGATCCCTATCAAAACTACTGTTAACTCTAAGGTCAAGTCAAACCAGCACCACACCCGCTTTAATTGCTAATGGGGTGGGTATGAATATACAAACTTTCTCTAAAGTGATTAAAAATATTGCTGGTGTAATTTGTACTTGTCCTGCTAACTGGACTGAACAATATCGCTTTAATATCCGGGAAGCAATTCTTACCAGTCAACTTGTTTCCCATCCTCAACAAATCTTTTTTCTTGAGGAAGCGATCGCTACTCTACTACCAGAATTAGATAGTGTCAATGGCCAATCTATCCAAATTAGCGAAAATCGGGGTTTACAACCCTTAAAAACCAGTGATTATCCCGTGATTGGTAACACTTTAGCTATCAACATTGGTGCAATATCTACAGAAATGGCATTAGTAAATATACCAGCAAATTTAGGAGAATTAACACACAAAGATTTCATGCTTCACAGTTTCGCCTATGCCGGGAAAGGCATCGAACAGGATATTATCTGTCAGTTACTACTACCACCGAAATCCCGTCAACCTCGCCAACCTGGACAAGACCATCATGAATCTGCTAATATTAATCCTTGGCATTGGCAACCTGCAATTCCTGGTTTAGACGAAATGCAATTTTCTAATTTGAGTTTAGAAGCATTGACATTACCTAAAGTGGGAGAACCAGATACACAAGCGCGGATTCGTCTCCAGCAGTATCTAGAAAGTTCCATTCTGGGACAAGCATTATTAGATGCTGCTTTGGCCTTAAAGCTGATTTTACAGCATCAAGAAACCTTTACCCTAGAATTTGCTGACCAAAGTTGGGTATTACAACGCCGAGATTTGGAAAGTCAGGTTTTTGTCCCCTTTGTGCGTCGTCTGAACCGAGAACTGAATAAATTATTAGTAGCCCGTGGTATTCCCACAGAAGCTATTAATCAAGTTATTATCAGCGGTGGTGTAGCAAGTGTGGGTACTATCAACCGTTGGTTGCGGCAAAAACTGCCTAATGCTAAAATTATTCAAGACTTATATCTTGGTGAAAATGGTACTCCCAACTGTAGTCCTGTGGCCTTAGGTTTAGCGATGTTACCTTTACATCCCCAAGTTCTAGACATACCTAAGCAACAATACACAGATTATTTCTTATTTTCTGAATTGCTCAAACTATTACCTGAACATTCATTATCTTTTGGTGAAGTCTTACAGTTATTTGAAAGTCGCGGTATTAATACCCGTATCTGTCAACAACGATTATTAGCTTTCCTAGAAGGTGAACTACCCCCAGGTTTAATTCCCACTACTACAGACAAACTTTGGCTGACTCATAACTCTCAACAAAATCCTGATTACAATGCTATAGCTTCTGTGTCCTCCGGTATATCACCTTTATTTGAAAAACAAGGTAATCTTTCCTATCGTCCCAATTCTCAACAAGTCCAGTTATTAGTACGTTATTTAGATAACATCAAATCCAGTACCGTTCAATCCCTAGAAGAACCTTATAGTTATCTTTTGTACAGTCAGGTGTAAAAGATGGTCTTTGGGTAATAGGTAATAGGTAATGGGTAATTGGTAATGAGTCTTATAAAACATTACTAAAACTGATTAATGTATATAAATACAATAATTTGTATATTTTATTTATTGACATTAATTAAATTATTAAAGTGAGGAGTAATCATGAAATCATTAATTCGTTGGGGCGTAACTCTAGGTATTGCGGGGAGTGTGATATTTGCGGGAATATCAGGAATAAATAACTCCCCAGCATTAGGTTTACCACAGGAGCAAGTAGTAAAAACGTTACAAAACGTACCAATATTTACCCTCGCTAATCCTCAAGGGGAATTTGTTGTTATTTCCAGAAAAAACCAATCCAAAACTATTTCTCAAATAGGCTTTTTTATTAGTAAACAAGATGCTCAAAAATTCCTGGAAGGTAAGCTGAAAAAAGAGAACCCCCAATTAGCCAATACCATTCAAGTCAAACCTATTTCTTTAGGAGATTACTATAAATTAGTAGTAGAAAGTAAAAAGAAAAAAGATCCTGGGGTAATTTTTACCTTAGTACCCACAAAACAACAAGTGGACTCAGCTAAAAGTATTTTAGCTTCCAGTGGCAACCCTGTTCAGCAATTTAATGGTGTTCCTTTATTTGTACCGAAACTTAAACAGGGAAATAACTATTTGACAATTCCCGTTTCCCAAAGTAATGAACGTTACATTCCCTTCTATTTCGATAAAGAACAAGCAGTGGCGCTTTTAGAAGACTTCAAAAAAGCTAAACCACAGGAAGCAGCGAATACAGAAATTCAAGTATTAAACTTAGATGGAGTCATTAAAACACTCACCGAAAGCAAAGATCCCAACGCTAGTAAAATTTTGTTGTTTCCCTCACGAGAGTCCATAGAATTTATTCGTTCTCTACCCCAAACCAACAAAAGAAAAAATAATCCCCAGCCCCAAAGCCTTATCAGCAACATTGATAAATTAGAGTATAAAAAATCAGAGATTTTTAATAGTTGACTAATTTACCCTACTGTGTAATAGAAATCATATATGGTTTCTCAAACTGAATAGTCAAAGAAAACCTCTGATCTCCAACTTTGCGTCTTTGCTCCTTAGCGTCTTGGCGCGAAACATAACTCATAGTACCATAAGGTAACGCCAAATCATCTTTACCTGTAATATCCAGTATGTTAAACCCAAATCAAATAGTTTCTGGTTTAGAACTTTCGCAGTGGCGTAATGCGGCTATTCAAGCCGCTACAGCATCGGACATAGCTCTAATGGAAGTAGACTGGCTATTACAAACAATTACGAATTTAGATAAATTGGCACTGCGTTTAGAAACTTTTAAGAATTGGGAGCAAATCCCCATACAATTCTCTTTAACAGAATTAGAGCAATTATGGCAAAAGCGATTAAATGATCGTTTACCAGTGCAGTATATAGCAGGGATGACATCTTGGCGCAAGTTTCAACTCACAGTTAACCCAGGAGTCTTAATTCCCAGACCAGAAACAGAAATGTTAATTGATCTAGCGATCGCTGCTGCTGATGATAACATGAAAGCAGGACACTGGGCGGATTTGGGAACTGGTAGCGGGGCGATCGCTTTTTCCATAGCCCAGGTCTTGACAAATACCACAATTCATGCTGTAGATATTAGTTCTGCTGCTTTAACCATAGCCCAAACCAATGCTAAAAATTTGGGCTTTGGAGAGCAGATTCGATTTTATCACGGTTCTTGGTGGCAACCCCTAGAATTTCTCAAAGGTCAATTTAGTGGTATGATATCAAACCCGCCTTATGTTCCCAGTGATACCGTCCTCACCTTACAACCGGAAGTAGTCAAACACGAGCCACATTTAGCCCTAGACGGTGGTGTAGATGGTTTAGACCATATTCGTCATTTAATCACAGTTTCCCCCGATTATTTGCGTCCTGGTGGCGTTTGGTTGGTGGAAATGATGGCGGGACAGGCAGAAATCGTGGCAGAATTGTTAAAAGGTCATGGTAGTTATAGCAATATTTCCATTCATGCTGATTTAGCCGGAATTGAGCGTTTTGCTGTAGCTTGTAAAAATGTCTAAATCATGGCTTAGAAGCTTTAAGGCTTTATATTGAGATTCAGAACAGCTTAACGGCTAACTTTAACCGGTTCTGATTCGATAATACTAGTTATATCTCCTACTTGATAAGTAACAATCGCTTTAACTTGATCCTTAGCTGTATAACCGCTTTTATTAGTCAACTGTAAAACCACCTCAGAATTTTCCAAGGGTTTTAACTGAACTTCCTGGAGTGAATGCTGAAAACTTTGTAACTCTCCATTTGATAAACTACGAATTTCTACCTTAGTAACCCTGACAGTTACAGAAATTAATTGAGGATTTTCCAAACGTAAAAAGACCGAAGCAAAGCCAATATTCCGGTGAAGATCAATAGGAACACCCAAAGGGGGTAAATTTTCCTCTCTAGCGATAAGAGTTACTTTTTTAACCAAAGACCTATTACTATTCATTGTTAATGCGGGTAAATAATCATACTTATCATCAGCATAACTAGAGAGGACAGCACAAGCAGTCATTGTCTCCACTAAACCCAATAAAATCACAAATCTGAGCAAAAATTGAACTTCCATTGCTTCCAAAAAAGCTATATTAAAAACCAAATCTTAAACTTGGCGACTTGGCGACTTGGCGCGAAACACAATTCATACTTTCACTTACAAATATAAATATGACAGAAGTTTCCCTAAAGATCCTGATCAAAGCTGCTAAAGCTGGAAAATTAATCAGTTTCCCCACAGATACAGTCCCCGCCTTAGCGACCATACCGCAACAAGCAGAATTAATTTATACTGCTAAAAAACGTAGTTTGGATAAACCATTGATTTTAATGGCGGCCATTGCTGAAGATTTGTGGGATTATGTTCAAGGTAGTGATATAGAATACCAAATTTGGCAGAAAGTTGTCAATAAATATTGGCCAGGTGCGTTAACTTTAGTTTTACCAGCTAGTGACAAAATTCCCCAAGTCATGAATAATGCTGATTTAACCACCATTGGTATTAGAGTCCCAAATAATAAAATTGCTCAAACTATTTTAGCGCAAACAGGTCCAATGGCTACAACTAGTGCTAATTTATCAGGTCAACCCGCTTTGGAGAAAAAAGTAGAAATAGAATCTCAATTTCCAGATGTTTTGACTTTAGAATTAATAGAATATCAAGGTTTAGGAATCCCTTCCACCGTTGCTAAATGGACAGGGAAAAATTGGCAGATTTTAAGACAAGGTAGTATTAAATTAGATGATAATGAACTTTAATAATTGGTTATATTTGGGAATAGGAATAGCTATAGGTTTGTGTTTTTATAAATTACCTTCAGAATCTTCTAAATCTTCTCTTATTAGTGCTTTAAAAGCTTTCCAAAATCGAGAAATGGAACTTTGTCAAGAATTGAAGCAGACCCAGTTAGCATATTATAAAGCCCAGGAAATGAGCCAGTTTAAAGCGGGGTTTTTAGCCAGAATTAGTCATGAATTGCGATCGCCATTAAGTAGTATAATCGGATTACATCAATTAATTTTAGCAAATTTGTGTGAAAATCCCGAAGAAGAACGAGAATTTATCGGACAAGCTCATGAAAAATCTTTGAAATTACTAAAAATAATTGATGAAATTCTAAATATTTCCAAAATAGAATCTGGTATAAATCAATTAGATATTGACAGTTTTCAACTAGCTGAATTTTTAGAAGAAGTTTATAAATTAACTTATTTATTAGCAACCAATCGTAATTATCCTTTTATTTTATCACCACCAGATCCAGAAATTTATATTTTCGCAGATTCCCGCTGGCTTAAACAGATATTAATCAATTTAATAGAGAGTACAATTGAGCCTAAGGAAGCAGGTAATATTTATCTTTCTAGTCATTTGTCGTCCACAGGTAACTTTGTCAATATTTGTTTAGATATACCAAATGATGCTGTAATTATCAGTGAATCTATGGATGTAATGAAACGGGAAAATTCCATAATTGAGACAAATATAGTCTTGTCACCAGGAATGAAACTTTTAATCAATCAAACATTAGTAGATTTAATGGGAGGAAAGTTAGAAATTTTACCTTTGTTGACCCAGGACAAAGCCATATCACAGTTAACTAGGCTGCAAATATCCATACCTTTAACGAATTAACTGGAGTTTACCCTAGTCCGACCAAGCGGACTAAGATCATATATTAGCGAATTACACTCACCCTGAGATTGAAAAATCTAAACTTGGCCAGTTTGGTTGACGATAATAGTGAGTCATATCATCAAATTTTCGCAATTCCACCTTATTAAGGAGGAAATCTGGAATATTTAATGACAACGACTGATTAAAATCAGAAAGTGTATCACTGAGTATTACCCTGTCTAATTCTGGTGAAATTTCAGCAAAATACCCCAAAGTGATATGGGCTGTAAAATGATAATGTTGCTCAATACCTAAACCCATTAACTTGCGATTTTGGTAAATTATCCGCCGGAATTGGATAATTTCCTCATAAGAACGTTTATTCTTAGGTACTAAACACACACCTATAGCTCTAGGCATAATAATTAATCCTAACATTTGCCAAGAGATAGGATCAGATCCCCTTGTCATCAAATGTTGATATTGTTGAAACCTCTCAGTTAACTGAGAATTTAGATCTTCAGCGAATTGGGGATTTTTTTTACAAGCATGATCAAAAGCGCTGTCCCAAATTAAATCTGCCACTGTTAGATGAAAACTAGCAGGGGGAACAGGTACAATCAAATCACTACTAATGGGTAGCTCTAGTAGTTGCTGTTGATAACGTTGTATTTGGCTGTAGAAAGCAGCGTTACTTATATCTTCCTCTGCTGGCGGGGTAATTAGAGTATAACCAGGAAAAGGAGCAGCTTTTCTGACCCCATTATGAACCCTAAATTTAGAAGATTCCTGAATATGCTGAATTTGGGTTTTGTAGGCTTCTGGTAGCGTCATGAACGCTACTCGGTTTAAATAGGTTTGGTAGTTGTCGTCCAATCTTAATCACCTTGTACTCTTTTGATAGATTGTAGGGAAAATTACTCGATTTAACCAAATTGATTTTAAATTTTGAATTGCTATGCCAATTTATGTTTATTGGGGTGAAGATGATTTTGCTATGGAAAAAGCCATAGTAATTTTGCGCCAGCGTATTCTTGATCCCTTGTGGACAAGTTTTAATTATACATCATTTCCCCCAGAGCAAACAGATTCTGTTATCCAAGCTTTAAATCAAGTCATGACACCTCCATTTGGTGCTGGTGGTCGTTTAGTTTGGCTGATTAACACCACTATCAGCCAAAACTGCCCAGATCATATCTTAGCAGAATTACAACGGACTGTTAAAGTTATCCCCCCAGATTCTACTTTACTATTGACCAGTCGCAACAAACCAGATGAACGCCTTAAAAGTACAAAACTCCTCAAACAATTTGCCACATTTTGTGAATTTACCCTTATTCCTCCCTGGAAAACAGAATTATTAGTACAATCAGTACAACAAGCCGCTCAAACTCTGGGATTAAAATTAAATCCTCTAGTCGTCGAACTATTAGCAGAATCAGTAGGTAATGATACCCGTCTTCTCTACAATGAACTAGAAAAATTACGTCTTTATACCCAAAATAGTCCCAAACCTTTAGATGTGAATATAGTATCTGAGTTAGTCAGAAATACTACCCAAAATACCTTACAATTGGCAACAGCTATTAGAACTGGAGATGCCCCAAAAGCTTTAGGAATATTAAATGATCTCAGTAACTCCGCTGAACCTGGACTACGAATAGTTGCCACACTCATTGGTCAATTTCGCACCTGGTTATTAGTGAAAATAATGACGGAAAATGGTGAACGCAACCCGCAAGCGATCGCTCAATTCGCAGAAATTACTAACCCCAAAAGAATTTATTTTATACAGCAAGAAGTAAAATCTCTACCATTAAAGCAACTCATCTTGGCCTTACCTGTACTGTTAGAATTAGAAGTAAGCCTCAAACAAGGTGCATCTGAAACTTCAACACTACAAACTAAAGTTATTGAAATGTGTCAAATATGCCATAGTAACTGATATTACCATCAACATATATACTCAAAATAGTTAATAATTTTACTGTTCCTGGAGGAAAAACTAGATTCTAAGTCTCTCCCTTTCCCCCTCTACAGAGATTTACCACGGGGTTAATTTTTAGCTCATTTGCAGTACGTATTCCATATTAACCGGAACTTCTGCCTCAGAAAACAATTCCAACCCATTATCATATTCTTAATTTTTTTTCTGTGTCATTTAGTCATTTACTATATTATGATCAAAATTTACAGTCTTCATTTAACCAATCGGTTACACCAAATTCTCTCTCAACCTTTGATTTTGGCGACTATTACCACTGTAAGTCTGATTTCTGGTAATTTTGGCTTCAATTCCTCAGTAGTCGCTCAAAATTTTAACATCAACGATACAGAATTAACCAACTATGTCAAAGCTGTATTAGAAATGGAACCAGTCCGTCAACAAGCCTTTGAAGAGATCAAAAAAATCATTGGTAGCAAAGACATTCCCCAAGTAATCTGTAATGATCCTACAAGCCTCAATGCACTACCCAGTAAAGCCCAAGATATCGCCATAAATTACTGCAACCAGTCCCAACAAATAGTGAAAAAGTTTATCACCGTTGAAAGATTCAATGAAATCACCCTAGAAAAACAAAAAAATACCACCCTACAAAAACAACTTTATAAAGCCTCACTAAATTTGCAAAAAACTGCCCCTTCTAAACCCTCCAAATAATTAACTCCAACTACTAGGATAGCGTAGTAACGCTAAGAATCAACCAATCCCATAAGCAACCCGTTTAATCCCTTTACTACCGAGTAATTTATTCACTAACCTTCCCTAACATGTATTTACTACAAACCTCTTAGCGTTTTTCTTTACCTATTCACAAACAAAGTCATTGCCCGTTTGACCACCTCCAACCACCCTGAATACCTGATTTCACAAGCTTTTGGACCTCATTCTCCCCGATTTAAAAAAAGTTTTCAAAACCCCTTGACAATAACCGGCAGCATTGATATATTGAATAAGTGCCGGGGAGAGAAAACAACTCACGGCAACTGAACCGAGAAA
>OMJF01000014.1 GCA_900299285.1 Anabaena sp. 54
GTTATGCACCTAAATTGTATAATCCTAAAATGGTTAAATCTTGTGGGGTGGGCATCTTGCCCGCCAGACTTATACAAATTAAATACACAACAGCTTATTGGTTTTGCGCCTTAGCGAAGCGAAGTACGAAGTATTTTAGACGCAAAGGAGCAAAGACGCAAAGTTTCAAATTTTGAGTTTCTAAATTTCATACCTGACTTCAGCAACGCCTCTTTTTCTTTGACACAATTGCCGAAAATCTTCACCCCGCATTTCAAAGTTGGGATATTGGTCAAAACTAGCACAAGCTGGAGATAGTAATACTACTGAAGCTTGATGTTTTTTCGCTAATTCCGCAGACATAGATACAGCATTTTCCATGGTTTCCACTATGTGATAATTACTATATCCCACCTCTTGCAGACGTTTGGCAAATGCTGGTGCTGCGTTACCTATAAGTAAGACGGCGGCGGCTTTAGCTTGAATTTGCCCTAACCAAGCGGTATCATCTCCCGCTTTAGCTTCACCACCAGCAATTAAAATGGCAGGACTTTGCACAGATGCTAAACCGACTTCGGCTGCGTCGTAATTGGTGGCTTTACTATCGTTAATAAAGTCAATGCCTTGCCAATTGCAGATATGTTCTAAGCGATGGGGAACACCGGGAAATTCACGGACGGCTTGAGAAATAGCGTTACTATCTATACCTGCTAATCGGGCGGCGGCGACGGACATGAGGAGATTTTGCTGGTTATGTTCTCCTACCATTCGCAATGCAGATACCTCGACAATGGCTTGGGGTGTAGCGGTGATTTTTTCCATTACCCAGCCATTTTCTATATAAAAGCCTTTTTCACCAATCAGAAATTTTTCACCTTTAACACTTGTCCAATAGGCGTTTGGCCAATGATTTAATCCTAATTTGCTCAAGTAAAGATCATCACCATTAAATATTTGTAACTGGCAATTGTGTAATAATTTGGCTTTGATATGATAGTAATTTTCTAAGGTTTTGTGACGGGCTAAATGATCTGGTGTGAAAGTTGTCCAAATGCCAATGCGAGGTGCTAAAGTTACAGAAGATTCAATTTGATAACTACTAAGTTCAGCAATTATCCAATCAAAGCGATTTTGGATTTTAGATTTTGGATTTTGGATTGCTACTTCACAGGCAGCATAACCGATATTACCACAGGCGGGGGCGTTTAATCCTGCTGTTTGGAAAATGGCCGCAGTTAGTGCGGTGGTAGTGGTTTTACCATTTGTACCAGTAATTCCTACCCAGGGGATATCTTGTAAATGTCGCCAAGCTAGTTCCATTTCGCCGATAGTTTCCATTCCCAGTTCTCGCGCTTGGACTAAAATAGGAATATCCCAAGGAACTCCGGGACTGACAATTATTAGTTTCGATAAATCAGAATTGGTAAATTCTGGGGTGTTTCCTAGTTTGACGGTAATGTGTTCGCTGGCGAGTTCCTGTTGTTGTTGGAGAAGGGTTGGGGAGGTGCTACTGTCATAAAGTTCTACCTCCCAGCCTTCCTGTTTCAACAATCTTACCGCAGCTACACCGGACTTTCCTAATCCAATAATTAACGCTTCTGGCATTGACCGTGTATCATCCCTGGTTAAGCTCTACTATAGTAGCGTTAATTGGCAGCAATTACACAACTTTTTATTGCTTTTGACTACAAATTTTTAACTATTGCGCCAAAATCTGCTAAAATGCGACCATGATTTCGCAATAATCCGAGCAAATTTAAGCGATTTTGCTTAATATCGGGATTTGGGTCTATGACTAAAACGCTGTCTTCACCATCAAAAAATGTACCCACGGTAGGAGCGATTTTTGTCAGTGCGGTTACTAACAGTTGATAATCCCGGTTTTGTTGTGCTGCTTGGGTTTGGGGAACTAGTTCCAGCAAAGCGTTATAAAATGCAGATTCAGATTTTTTCTGGAATAGTTCGGGGTTAATTAAAGTTTGTGGTTCTAGGGTTTGCAAGTCTAGATTTCCCTGGGCTGCTAACCGGGTAGAACGGTTGACGGTTTCGTATATTTTATCTAATGTACCATCTTGGCGGATTTTTTGTAGATAAAGGGCGCGATCGCGGACATCTAATAAATTTACTAATGCACGTTCTGTATATTCAGGATCATTTTCTCCCAAAACTGCATTTACTAAATCGTAATCTATCTGTTTTTCATCTTGTAATAAAGTACGAAGTCTTTGGAAGAAAAATTCTCGCAAAGTTTTAATTAGTCCCATTCTATCTTTACGAAAAACAACGGCAAAATCTGTTGCTGTATACTCTAATAAACTTTGTAAATTTATCGGTAAATTCGCAAACCAAGTAATATTAATTATGGCGTTAGCAGCGCGACGTAAAGCAAAAGGATCGGAAGAACCTGTAGGAATTAAACCTAAACCAAAGATACTAGTTAATGTATCTAATCTATCAGCTAAACCGACAATTTGACCAGTGAGAGTTTGAGGGAAAATATCATCAGCATTTCTGGGTAAATAATGCTCAAAAATCGCTTTGGCCACTTCTGGTTCTTCACCACTAGCTAAGGCGTATTTTTCGCCCATTATTCCCTGTAGTTCTGGAAATTCATAGACCATTTGCGTCACTAAATCAGCTTTACAGAGTAAGGCTGCCCGTAATACGTTAGTTATTGTATCGGGAAAGTCTGTCTTTTCAATAAAGTTAGCTTTTGTCAGTTGAGTTACAATCATTCCAGCAATATCTATAACTCGATTTACTTTGGCGCGAACAGAACCTAAATCTTCTTGGAATGTAACTTTTTCTAATTGAGGCAAAAAGCTTTCCAAAGGTTTAGATAAATCAGCTTCATAGAAAAATCTGCCGTCTGCTAACCGTGCGCGAATTACCCTGGCATTCCCCACAGCAATAATATCAGATTTGGCAGGATCTCCGTTACTAATGGTGATAAAATTGGGTAATAATTCCTGACATTCTGCATTTTTGAAAACGGGAAAATACCGCTGGTGACTTACCATAACTTCGGTAATTACTTCTTTTGGTAATTTGAGAAATTCCTCTTCAAATTCTCCAATAACTGCTGTAGGATATTCCACTAAGTTGATGACTTCTGCTAGTAAATCAGGATAAATTGGGGTATATCCGCCTAATTTTTCCGCCGCAGCTTTGACTTGATTTGTGATAATTTCCCCTCGGTTTTCTGGGGGTACATTTACATAACCAGAAGCCAATGTTTTCACATATTCTGTAGCGTGGGAAATACTAACAGGTTCGGGGTGTAATACTCTATGGGTGCGAGAAATGCGATTGCTTTTGACAATTTTCGCCCCATTTTCTAATTGTAATGGTAAAATCTCGCCATCTAATAATGTCACTAACCACCGAATTGGCCGGGAAAATCTCCCGTCACCATGTCCCCACCGCATTAACCGCTTACCCTCCAAGTTCCAAACCCATTCAGGTACAAGTTCGGTTAAAATATCCGCAATGGGACGACCGGGAATTTGCTTATTCACAAAGACAAAATCCCCTTTTTCCGTGGGACGAATTTCTAAAGCGGAAATATCTACACCTTGCTTACTGGCAAAACCTATGGCGGCTTTAGTGGGTTTTCCATCTTTAAAAGCCGCTTGTGCGGGGGGTCCTTTGATTTCCTCTTCTCTGTCTGCTTGTTGGGAAGGTAAACCGGTAATGAGAACTGCTAACCGTCGCGGTGTTCCATAGACTTCAACTACAGCGTCGTGCAGACTTTCAGCTTCTAAACTTTGGGGAATGCGCGATCGCCATTGTACAATAGCATCACTCAAAAAACCTGCTGGTAATTCTTCTGTACCGACCTCTAATAAAAATGCTGGCATAAGATACTGTTTTTAACTTGACGGGGCTGAATATTAATCAATTCCAATATTGTATGCCATAATTGGTAATTGGTGATTGGTGATAGGTGATTGGTGATTGGTAATTGGTGATAGCAATCTTTGTCTCTAGAAGAAATATTGAAACTTGGATACATGATTTACAAATTAATAAATAATGATATCCTAGTAAAAAATACGAGGTGAAGTCTCATGCTAACCATAGCACCCGGTCACTCCCACCGCGCTATACTCCCTAATATTTCTTGGCAGACTTTTGAAACCATTTTAACAGAAATGGGCAATCATCGCGCTACCCGTCTAGCCTACAACCAGGGAACACTAGAAATTATGACTCCTTTAATGCCTCATGAACATAATAAAAGACTGATAGAAAAGCTCATTGATAATTTAGCAGAGGAACTTAATCTTAATATTAAAAGTACCGGTTCAGTGACTTGTAAACGTCAAGATTTAGCCAAAGGTGTAGAACCAGACTCTAGTTTTTACATCCAAAATGAACCGATAATGCGAAATAAACAAACTCTAGATTTGACTCAAGATCCCCCACCAGATTTAATTATAGAAGTTGATTATACCAGCGCTTCCCTGGATAAATTACCGATTTATTTGGCCTTAGGTGTTCCCGAAGTTTGGCGTTATGATCATCCAGTAATGCAGATTTATCAACTCAGTCATGGTGTTTATATTCCCTGTGACGTTTCTCCCACCTTTGCTAATTTACCTCTAACCACAGAAATTCCCCGCTTTTTAGCCCAAAGTCTGGAAATCGGCGAAATTCCCATGATTCGTTCCTTTCGTGCTTGGTTACAAAAATCACAAATAGAACTCACACAGAAATGACAGCATAGCGAATTAATATGGTTAAATCTTGTGGTGCGGGCATCTTGCCCGCTTCAATTGCTTTTAATTATATTAAATCTTATAGTGGAGGCATCTTGTTGGCTTTAATTGCTTATAATTATATTAAATCTTATACTGAAAGCATCTTGTCCGATTTAATTGCTTATAATTATATTAAATCTTGTGATACTGGCATATTACTCGCTTTAATTGTTTATAATTATATTAAATTTTGTGGTGGGAGCATCTTGTTCGCTTTAATGAGACAAATTCAATCCAGTACAGTTTAAGTAAAATACCCCTCTCCGTCCTGGAGAGGAGTTAGGGTGAGGCTGATCACAGTCAAGTTACAGCGATTTCCAATCATATACAGCAGTTTTCATGTATTTGAGCCACAATTATTAGACCTAACCCCCAGCCCCTTCCCTACCAGGGAAGGGGAGTAA
>OMJF01000015.1 GCA_900299285.1 Anabaena sp. 54
AAAATATCAAGGTGCAGAAGGTTTGTGGTTACGTTGGTATAATGAAAATGGTGATTGGATTCCTACTTTTGCCGAAAAAGCAGAACAGGAAAAACAACGCGCAGAACAGGAAAAACTACGAGCAGATAAATTAGCTGAAAAATTACGCGCTTTGGGAGTGAATTTAGATGAGATCTAAACAAGATACAGCAGATTCCGTGATGAACGACTCCTGAATTTTAGAGGATGTTTGAAAAGTTGGAAAAGGTATAATTTGTGATTCTGTTCGCGGTGCGCCGTGCCTGTCGGCAGACAGGTGGCGTTAGCCATCTGGAACAAAGTGAAAGATTCTAGGGTTTCGGACACATACACTCAGATGTTTCATTCCGCTTCGCTGCATTCGCAAGAATTTTGAAGGGGATACCTAAAAAACTGTGCATTTTGGGACAGAGAAATCCAAAAAGAAAGAGGATATCCAGACAGTTAAAACTGTTCCCTGTCCCCAGTTAAGAGTTCTCTCCCCTCACAGACAACTTATTCAGCAAGCCCTAATTAAATTCAAAGCCTTTTGAACTTTATCAATTGTGGTAAATTCACTGTATGACATAAATAGGACTTACGCAAAAAGAACCGAAAGTAGGGGTAATTCATGAATTACCTCTACGCAAGAATAAAGTGTTCAGCCACATCTTACGTAAGTCCTAATAAAGTCAGAAATTTAATTACCAAGAGAATATGAATAATTTACAGCATTTTCCGGTGTAATAAGGTACAGTTTAGGCGGGCAAGATGCCCACCCCACAGGAGTTTCATAATTATGATTTGTAGCTCATAAGAACGAAATGTGCTGTAGCTGTGGAACAGGCGTCCTGCCTGTTAACCTTATACAAGTTAAATATACAACAGCTTATTACCAAATCTTGAAAAAGAAAAGCCTATGCGAACTAATAAATATTTAGCCCTAAAAACTCGCATTGAAGATGAGATGATGGCTTTAGAGCAGAATTTTCAAGCTATGAAAACTGCCTTAGAGTAAAGTAATGATGTGCCAGAAATTTTTCTCACTCCTACATTATCGAATTATAAATGATTTAATGGAGTATTTGAAATTCGTAACAATTATCAAACTGATACATACTGCTTAAAATTTATTAAGTTATTTAATTAAACTAGATCAAAATGTAGAAATAATGGTAACAAATCAACAGCAAGATAAATCTCAGCCTAAAATTAATGTTATCTATTTAATGTTGTCTAGCAAAAAATTGCTTAATGCTAGTTTATAATAGAACTAGAAGTTTATTTAGTAAATTCTCAATTTGAGGTAATCAAATATGACACAAGAATTAATAGGCCTCAGAAATAGTATTTTAGAACAACGTTATACCGACGCTTTAGCTATTGTTGATGAATTAGAGGGGATGAGTAAAAAAGCTATATTACGACAAATAAAATCTTTTTTAAAAGTGTTGTTAATTCATTTAATTAAAAATCAAATTGAGAAAAGATTAACAAATTATTGGGTTGCTTCTATTCGTAATTCATTAATAGAAATTCAAGATATTAATCTCAAAGAAAATAAAAAGTCCTATTATATCAATGAATATGAATGGGATAGTTGGTTAGAAAATGAAATTGAATTAGCCATAGCTGACGCTAGTTTAGAAGTGTTGGGTGGAATTTATAATGAATTTCAATTAGCAGAAATGGTCAATAGAGACGAGGTAATTTCTATCGCTAAGAAATTTTTGGAATTGATTTATGTATATTCTGTTAAAGATTTACCAAAAGCTATTGCTGAACTTTTAATTCAGTTACCCGGTGGTGAAAATTGGAAATTAGGGAAAATGTGAGATGTTGATACAGATAGAACTTACCTACAATTCAGGAAGGAATTAACCACGAAGAAACTAAGCAAAGGAAGACAAGAGGGTTTTAGAGATATTTTGGGTAAGTTGTCATAGATATACAGATATTTAAATAATGTATCTGATTATTCAAATAACTAATAATTAATAATTAATAATTAAACCTTAAAATATGCCAGTTAAATTAATTTTATGTCTTTTGTAACGGTAAGAATTAACTAAGTCGGACTAGAATTAACCCGGCCAGTTATTACTGAAGTTTCCAATACAGGAGATATAATTGTGACAAAGTTGAAAGTTGGTATTAATGGATTTGGTCGCATTGGTAGACTTGTGCTACGCGCTGGTTTGAATAACTCTCATATTGAGTTTGTGGGAATTAATGATTTAGTTCCTCCTGATAATCTTGCGTATCTTCTTAAGTATGATTCTACTCACGGTAAGTTAAAAAGTAAAATTGAAGCTAAAGAAGACGGTATTATTATTGACGGTCATTTTATCCCTTGTGTATCTATGCGAAATCCCGCAGAACTACCTTGGGGTAAATTTGGTGTAGATTATGTTGTTGAATCTACGGGACTTTTTACTGATTATGCTGGGGCTGAAAATCATCTCAAAGCTGGTGCAAAACGGGTAGTAATTTCTGCACCGACAAAAGAACCGGAAAAAGTAAAAACTATGGTGATGGGTGTAAATCATCACTTGTTTGATCCCGCTAAAGATCTAATTGTCTCCAATGCTAGTTGTACTACAAATTGTTTAGCGCCTATTGCTAAGGTCATTAATGATAATTTTGGTTTAGCTGAAGGCTTAATGACTACAGTTCACGCTATGACTGCAACTCAACCTACGGTAGATGGTCCTAGTCGTAAAGATTGGCGTGGTGGACGAGGTGCGTCTCAAAATATTATTCCTTCGGCTACGGGGGCTGCTAAAGCGGTGGCTTTAGTATTACCAGAATTAAAGGGTAAATTAACTGGTATGGCTTTTAGAGTTCCTACTCCTGATGTTTCTGTAGTTGATTTAACTTTTAAAACTACTAAAGCTACTTTTTACAAAGAAATTTGTCTAGCAATGAAAAAAGCTGCGGAAGGTAATTTAGCAGGTGTGTTAGGTTACACAGATGAAGAAGTAGTATCTACAGATTTTCAGGGTGATTGTCATTCTAGCATTTTTGATGCGGGAGCAGGAATTGAACTTAATTCTAATTTTTTTAAGGTTGTGTCTTGGTATGATAATGAATGGGGTTATTCTAACCGTGTTGTTGATTTAATCTTATCAATGGCGAAAAAAGAACAATTAATTTAGATAGTTATTCATTGTTAATTGATAACAATCAATTAACAATTTTTAATTATTCATTGTTAATTGTTAACAATCAATTAGCATTGTTTGCCTATCCATTGTTAATTGTTTTAGTTAAGGGCTTAATGGGGTGTGCTACTTTACCATTATTCCTTATACAATTATGCGTCGCACTAAAATTGTTTGTACTATTGGACCTGCTACATCTTCACCTGAAAAATTAGAAGCTATAGTTAAAGCAGGAATGAATATGGCGCGGTTAAATTTTTCTCATGGTGCTTATGAGGCTCACGCTCATGTATTTCATAATTTACGGCGTATTGGTAACGACTTAAACAAACCTATTGCAATCATGCAAGATTTGTGTGGTCCAAAAATTCGGTTAGGAAAATTACCACCAGAAGGGTTAATGTTAGAGGCTGGTAGTGAAGTGACATTTCTTTTACAAGAAAAGGGTGAAAATATTGATGAGTTACCCTTACCGCTACCAACTTTATTCGCTATGATGCGATGTGGTGAACCAATTTTAATTAATGATGGCCGAGTAAAATTAACTGTTACTAGTCGTGACGCTGATAAAATTCGCGCTCATGTTAATATTGGCGGTTTGGTTTCTTCTCATAAAGGTGTAAATTTACCCGCAACTCCTTTACCTCTGAGTTCGATTACCGAAAAAGATCTAATGGATTTGCGATTTGGGATACAATTAGGTGTAGACTGGGTGGCGGTTTCTTTTGTCCGCTCTCCTCAAGACCTCGAACCTGCACGGAGAATGATTGAGGGTGCTGGTTCAAAAATTCGTCTAATTGCTAAAATTGAGAGAGCAGAAGCAGTAGAACAGTTAGATGCTATTTTAGAAGTCGCTGACGGAATTATGATTGCTCGTGGCGATTTAGGAGTAGAAGTACCTATTTATGAAGTTCCCCTAATTCAAAAAGAAATTGCGCGTCGTTGTAATCAAGCTGGTAAACCTGTAATTACAGCTACGCAAATGTTAGAATCAATGATTAGTGCGCCAGATCCCACTCGCGCTGAAGCTACAGATGTTGCTAATTCTATTTTGGATGGCACAGATGCGGTTATGTTATCTGGAGAGACAGCCATGGGTGAATATCCTATTGCTGCGGTACAAACCATGCACAATATTGCACTACAAACAGAAACAGCATTACAAGAGGGAAATAGACATTCTTGGGTACCAACAGCAGGTAGTTTGACAGTGACAGAATCAGTGTCTCAAGCGGTATGTCGCATTGCTTATGAAACTGGTGCTAAGGCAATTTTGTGTAATACTACATCGGGAAGTACAGCCAAACTGGTTTCTAAATACCGTCCCAGCACACCAATTATTGCTCTAACGTCGGATTGCACCGCCTACCGTCAATTGGCTCTATCCTGGGGTGTAGAACCCCTACTCATTCAACCTGTTCACAATGCTGAAGAAATGTTTATGAATGTGGTAGACACAGTTGTCAATAGTGGTTTAGTTAAGGAAGGAGATAAGGTTGTGATTACCTCTGGTGTCCCCATTGGTACACCTGGAACAACTAATTTAATTAAAGTGCATTCTATTGGACAGCCAATTACGCCTTGACACCTCTAAAATGGGTAGTTGATAATTCCTAATTGGGAAATCCCTGTTTCCTGTTCCTTGTTCCTTGTTCCTTGTTCCTTGTTCCTTGACCACTGACCACTGACTACTGACCACTGACATTGGAGTATGTTATGCCTAAGAACTTACTAGAAGCACTACGGGCAGTAACCGTTGTGGTAGCGGATACCGGAGACATTCAAGCGATTGAAAAGTTTACACCTCAAGATGCTACTACCAATCCCTCACTGATTACTGCTGCGGCGCAAATGCCGGAATATCAGGATATAGTTGATCAAACGCTGCTCAAAGCTAAAAAAGATGCTGGTGTAGGTGCTAGTCAAGCACAGGTGGTATCTCTGGCTTTTGACCGTTTGGCAGTATCCTTTGGATTAAAGATATTGCAAATTATACCGGGTCGTGTGTCTACAGAGGTAGATGCGCGGTTATCTTATGATACAAATGCAACTGTAGCAAAAGCCCGGGATTTGATTGGTCAGTATCAAGCCGCTGGCGTTGCTAAAGAGCGGGTTTTGATTAAGATTGCAGCTACTTGGGAAGGTATAAAGGCTGCGGAAATACTAGAAAAAGAAGGTATTCATTGTAACTTAACTTTGCTATTTGGTCTGCATCAAGCGATCGCCTGTGCGGAAGTTGATGTAACTTTGATTTCTCCTTTCGTTGGTCGCATTCTTGACTGGTATAAGAAAGATACAGGCCGGGATAGCTACCCGCCAGCGGAAGATCCAGGTGTATTATCTGTCACCACTATTTATAACTACTTTAAGAAGTTTGGTTATAAGACTGAGGTGATGGGTGCTAGTTTCCGTAATATGGGCGAGATTACTGAATTGGCTGGTTGCGATTTGTTAACTATTTCTCCCGGTTTATTGGCAGAATTGCAAAATACTGTAGGGGAATTACCCAGAAAACTTGATCCAGCAAAGGTAGCAGATTTATCAATTGAGAAACTTTCCATTGATAAGGCGACTTTTGAGCAAATGCACAATGGCGATCGCATGGCTTCTGATAAACTAGCAGAAGGTATTGATGGTTTTACCAAGGCTTTGATTTCCTTGGAACAACTGTTAGCTGAAAGATTGACTCGTTTGGAAAGTCAGAAAGTTACTGCTTAATAAATGTCCGTGCTTTGAAACCCCTGTAGAGATGTTCTATGGAACGTCTCTACATCTGTTTTTAGTTTTTGATGATAATCGCCTAAATCGCGGTCGTTGTGATAATATAACTAATTTTAATGGCAAAATTTTTCTGAGGGTTAATCAACGCTAGATAATGGAAGTAAGCAGTCGGGAGTTCTCATGACCCGCAGGGAGAAATTAATTAAGCGGTTTCTTAGCATTCCCAAAGATTTTACCTGGGAGGAGTTAGTCAGCTTGCTTTCGGGTTTTGGGTTTGAGGAAGTCAGCACGGGAAAAACGGGGGGTTCTCGGCGGCGTTTTCTCAATGATGCGGGAGTGATTATTACGTTACATAAACCCCATCCTCAAAATATTCTCAAACGATATCAGATTGAACAGATTATCGAGATTCTCCAAGGGGAAGAATTGCTATGAATAACATGATGCAATACAAGGATTATTTCGGGTCTATTCACTATAGTGATGACGATAAAATCTTCTACGGACAGGTGGAATATATCCGCAGTTTAATTAGTTTTGAAGGGGAAGATGTAGTTAGTCTCAGGGCTAGTTTTCAGGAAGCAATTGATGATTATTTGGCTCTGTGTGAAGAAAAAAGTATTGAGCCTGAGAAGCCGTTTAAGGGTAGTTTCAATGTGCGTGTAGGTAGCCAACTTCATCGTCAAGCGGCGTTATTTGCTCAACAACGGGGGGTGAATCTGAATAAGTTGGTGACTGACGCACTGGAACGTTATTTGAAGGGGGAATCGTTGGAAAATGCTTGAGGAATTACGGATATGAGATACACTGTTAAAGCAACGATATAAGCAATTTATACAGGGAGTAGCACAGGATAATCTCAGTCTATCTAAATTACTTTGACAAAATTTCCAGATCCCAATGATGTGGAATCTGGGTTTAATCACCAATTATGGCTAAATTATAACTTGTGAATTTTGGCTAGATCAAAATAGTTTAAATCATTAAATATGGGGAAAATTAGAAAAAATTATGAATCAAGCTCTTGAATACAAGCGTATACTCAATATTATTAAACTTGACTTTATCTCAACCTAGTGTAATACTGTCACTATATTTTTAGTGGGTAGCTTAATTCAAATTCATCAAAACTGAATTTGAAACGGAGGAACCAAGTATTTGGGGCTAATCTTATGAGAGACACCTTCCAGTCTTAGCCCGTCAGCTAACTCCGTCAGCAATGGAAGGAACTCCCAAAATCTTGGCTGTAATTCCAGTTATGATTGGGTCTTCCTTAATAAATTCTAGATTTTAGATTACAAATAAATCTAAAATTTAAAATTTTCATCCCCGCTTCTCATTGGTCAATTGTTTCAAGGGAGAGAAGTACAAACTGTGAAAATTAAACCAATATTAGCACGTTTACAAAGTGCCATGGGTCGTGATGACCTAATTGAACAAATGGTTTTACTGCCAGGATCTCAAAAATCATGTTCTAAAAAAGGTTCAAAGGCAAAATCAGCTAATCTAATTGTCGCTTATAATGGTTCACCTCAAAGTCATACAGCCCTAGATATTGCTTTTTGGATTGCTCACCAAACGACTTTAGCGACTAATTTTCAAGTTACAGTTCAGGCTGTTTATGTAGTAGAAGAAGACTTGAATTATCAGTCTCTTAATATGTTCAAAGTTCCAGAAAATCAAGCTCAATTAGAATATCAATTGGGGAATATATCAAAGTCTGTTGCATTGGGATTAAATCGCTCAAAAGGAACAGCAATTTTACCGCAGTTAGAAAGAGAATCTAGAATTTCTCTCCAGGAAGCAGATAGAATTATTTGGCAAGCAAAAACTCTCGCCCAAGAATGGCAAGGTTCATTTAGTTCTCATCTGCGCTTTGGTAATATTGCTAAAGAACTTAAAAAAGTTGTCCAATTAGAAACCGCTGATATTCTCTTTTTAGGCTGCAAATCTACTGATCATCCCATGATTGAAACATTAGGTAAAAATTTCCCTTGTGCAGTGTTAGGTATTCCCCATTGTCTTGATAAATAATCTCTTTTTTCAATGACCGAAAAAAATCGGATACAAGCCCCGTCCTTCTAGGACGGCTTTATAGTAAACTAGGAAGTATCAAGGAATCCTCGCTCATGAAAGGATGAGGAGGTATGTCAATGGGAATTAAATTGAAATTAAGTAGGTGAACGGAAAAAAACCAACATAAGTAACGAAAAGTAAAGTTGTCCAAAACCTGTTCCCTGTTCCCAGTTAAGAGTTCCCTTGTCATAACGACAATTTTTAACGCCAACCTACTTATGAAAAAGTCACTTATACTTTAAGTGGCTTTTTTATAATTCCTAACTTAAATTTGTCGGGGTAAGTACAGCGCGTAAATCTGAATTTGTAAATTACCCACCACTTCCCTTAGGGTAAGTGGGGGCTTTTAAAGCCCAGAGTTTACCCGAATAAGTGTTAAATCACTACGATTTTCAGGTCATCTCACCTACAAATACGTAGCCAGTTTGTAGCTGCTGAGGTTAACAGTTAAACAGGCTTATTGGGTTAATCCAGTGCTGTTAGCGTCAAAAGCCTTTAAATCTTTGTCCAGGCTAACATTACCCGCAAGGAGGGACTTCATGTCCAAAGTATTTGTTTTAGACACTAAAAAAAGACCACTAGATCCAATTCATTCAGCGCAAGCTAGACAACTACTGAGAAACAAAAAAGCAGCAATATTTAGACAGTTTCCGTTTACAATTATCTTAAAAGAATCTCGCCCAGATTTACCAGTATCACCTCTAAGATTAAAGATTGACCCTGGTGCAAAATTCACGGGAATGGCATTAGTTAATGATTCAAATGGCGAGGTTGTATTTGCTGCTGAATTAAAACATAGAGGTTTTGCAATTAGAGATGCTTTAACTTCTAGAAGACAATTAAGACGTTCTAGACGTGCAAGAAAAACTCGTTACAGACAACCAAGGTTCTTGAATAAAACCCGTCCAGAAGGATGGTTAGCACCGAGTCTACAAAGTCGG
>OMJF01000016.1 GCA_900299285.1 Anabaena sp. 54
GCTCAACTATCTGGTACAAAGCGAAATCCTATAACCCTTGTTCCATAGACCTTTTGGCTATTGAGGTGTGGTACTTTAAAAAGAAAAGTGCTGTATCTAGTTAATTATCAACCAATGAAAATTATGAAATTAAACAAGTTAGCATTAACAGTATCTATTGGTAGATCAACTTTATTTTATCCTATTTCCAAAGTAGAAGCTCAATTAGCTCCTCTTAGTATGGTTGCTGATTACAAAAGTGAAAATAATATATCTTTTAATATATATATTCCCACCAAGTATCTCTCAAATAAGCCTTATGACGGTACTCTGTCCTGGTTAGATATAGCATTTGCTCAATCTTATGGAATTGCTTTTGACCATTGTAATGCTGCGCTAGGAGGCTACACAAGGTCTAATGATTATAAATTTGTATTTAGATTTTACTCTGAATATGATCAACAAAATGTACTTGAAAGAAGTTATGAACTATCATGCAGTAAAGCTAGAGAATTAGCAAAAACTTATGGTTTAATTGCAAAAAGAAGACTACATTATGGCAGTAATTATAATCCTTATGTATCTACACTTAAACTAGATACTAAATCGAAAATAAATAAATTTAAAAACTTTATTGATTCTAATTTTAAATAGTTTGTAGGTTGGGTTAAATGAAATGCAACCCAACATATTTATTATCGGTTGATGTTGGGTTTCCTTGCGTCAACCCAACCTACAGAATTACAGCAATTTGAGATCAAACCCGGTACAAAAATAAATTGCAGAATCAAGTCTGAGACTGGTTTTGATAATTTCAATTTGTACCACAGTTGTTCGGAAACTGCTGTAATTCCCAGTATATAAAAAATATGGTATTATTGAAAATATATTAGGACTTACGCAACTGGCACAAGCGATGGTGCGGCTACGCAGCACTGAGCGCCTAAAGACTAAACCAGGAATTTTACCTGGGTGAAACCCATACATTGTAAAGTTTTATTGGAGGATTCAACACTTCTGGGGTGTAATAACTGTGGAAAATCAGGATTAACTGTCTGAATTTCTGTACTTTCTGTTGGTTGATTAATTAGTTGTTTCATGCCAATAATTATGGGTAATATTCCTAATAATCCCAACCATTCTCGCTGTATGAATAAACCGCCAAAAAATCCTGGTAAACTCAATATAATAATGGTTAAAAAACCCAGGTATTGACCAATGAAAATATGACGTTTACGAAAATTACTATCGCTTTGGGAAAACAATAGTAGTAGAATCATCATATCGTCAATATTAGTGACAGTAAAAGCAATTATCCCCTGAATAAAAACATTAGCCAGTTTACTCATTATTAATTAAAGCGAATTTTCCCATGGTTATAGTTACAGAAATCGGGAATCAAACCCAGATAAGTTTGCACCCCAATTGTCATATTTACTGTAATAAATCCTGAAACCGTTTTTCATTGCGAACTTTATCAAAATCTGGGTCGGTTTTGGCTAGATCTTGATATTTTTTTGGTAAAATTTCGATAGCTTTTTTGAGGTTTTCAATTGTCAGTTCCAGATTATTTTGTAAGGCATAATTACAAGCTTTATTATAATAAACTTGATGCAAATTAGGGCGAATAGTAGTTGCTTGGTTGTAAGATGCTAAAGCTTCTTTGTAGCGCTGTAATTTTGTCAATGCAATTCCTCTGTTAATCCAAGCTTCATGTTTATTGTGGTCAATAGCGATCGCTTCATCATAGGATCTTACAGCTTCTTCGTAATGTTGTAAAGCCGTTAAAGCATTACCACGATTATACCAGGCTTCATCTTTATTTGGGCGAATTGCGATCGCTTTATCATAGGATTCTACAGCTTCTGGGTACTGTTGTAAACCAATCAAAGCATTTCCACGATTTACCCAAGTCTCTGCACTATCAGTTTTAATAGCTATCACCCGATTATATAATACTAAAGCTTCTTGATAACTATGGGCATCTAATAAACCATTAGCTTGTATTAGTAAAGTTTCTGCTTTTTGACTATCTTGTACTTCTGTAATTAGTTGATTAACATTGCTTTCTTGAATAATTTGTTTAGCATTTTCAGATGAATAATTTGCCGTTTCACTACAGCCAATTATCATCAAACTGATTAAACTAGAGGCAATTAAGCTTCGCCAAATTACCATACAGCACCTACAAAACTCATAATATAATCATCCTCAAACTGATTGTAATTTTGCTTTTAATTTTAAATCCGTATCAAAATCAACTAATTTTTATTAATTATTTTTTGATTCTGCAAATTTAAAATGAAGATCTCGATAAACTTTTCAGAAACTACCCAGACCATACCATAATTATGCTCCATAAATCAATTATCTATTTATTTAATAGAATTCTTCCTTCTTCTTCTGACTCCTACTTTTCACTAAGAAACCTGTTTACACTTGTTCCAAGTATCAGCAGTTTTACAAATATCAAAGAGTGATGCTACAGAAAAATTCTCAAGTATCTGTGATAAAATAACATATTTTTTGCCTTTGCAGCCAGGAAATTTTCTCACGAACTCATTTAGCCCAGGTCAGGGGTGTATAATACTGTTAATACAAGTGTTTTCGCAGCATTTGAACTGATAGTGAGTTAATGAGAGGAAAATAAAAACTATGACTAATAATGAATCTGAATCTTACCTATCTTCCCCAGAGATAAATCAAGAAGATGAATTAGAAATTACTGAAAATAAGCGATCATTAGCAAAAGCAGAACCGGATCAAAAACAAGGGTGTGGACAATCTTCCCTCAAGACAAATATTTTGCCAAAAATTAAAGAAATTTCTAGCGGATTTAGTTATAATTCCAGTATTCAAGTCCCTATTACCCCAAGAATTTTATTATTTACAAGCTTGGCCATTGCCATAACATTAATTAGTATTGTCATGAATAACTCATGGTTAGGGATTTTGGGAACATTAACAACTTTGCTATTATCAGTGTTGATACTTTACCCTTGGTGGGAAGATATCATTCAACAATGGTTTGCACCTGAAGATAGAAAAGTATTTGTTGGTTTTATAGGATTAATAATAGCAATAATTGGCTTATTGAGATTTACTAATTTGGGTCATAGTTTACTAATTTGGGGAAAGAGAATTAATTGGGAAGCTTCTGGTACTTTAGCAGAATGGTTTGGGGCTTTAGGACAAATTGCCATTGCTATTATCGCCGTTTATGTAGCCTGGCGACAATATATAATTTCTAAAGACTTAACCATACAACAAAACCTACTAACTGTACAACAAAATATTATTACCCAACAGCAAACTATAGATTCCTACTTTCAAGGAATTTCTGATCTAGTATTAGATGAAGAAGGATTATTAGAAGACTGGCCACAAGAAAGAGCGATCGCCGAAGGACGTACTGCTGCTATATTTAGTAGTGTAGATGGCAGTGGTAAAGCTAAAATTCTGCGATTTCTGTCCCGTTCTAAATTACTTACTCCCCTACAACGCGATCGCCGTTTAGGAAGAGCTATACTAGATGGTAGTGGTGGTTATGCTGAAGATCGTTTGGAAGGAGTGCGGGTAATAGATTTAGGTGTGATGTTAGCAGGTGCTGATCTAGCCGATAATGATTTACGCTGGACAGATTTAAGCGAAGCTAATCTCGTCCGTGCTAATCTTAGCAATTGTGACTTAGTAAAAGCTAACCTTTCCCGAACCATACTATATGAGGCCAATCTCAGTAATAGCGATTTAAACGGAGTTCGTCTATTTTATGGTTTAGCAGAACAAGCATCTCCCCGCAGTCGCACTCAACCACCCAACTACGAAACCGGAGAACACACAGGTGCAGTTATTGAAAATACTCAATTTTCTAACGCTAAAAGAATGTCCATAGCCACTCATTACTACTGTTGTGCTTGGTGTGGAGAAAAAACTAGAAATACAATTCCGGGAGGTTGTGAAGGAATTCCCAATAAATTAGGTAGATAAGAGCAAATTGATAATTGACAATTAAACAATCAATAAGTTGTAATAAGTTGAAATCATGACTTTAACTAAACGAGTTTTTTTAATTCTTTCTTTATTGACGACCTTGGGTATTATTTCCCAACTTAGCGCCACAGCCAAAAATCCGCCCAAATCAGAAATAACCATCAATGATACCAACAATCACAAACAAATCAACCTAGAAAAAGGCAAAATTTTGATAATTAAATTATCAGCCAATCCATCAACAGGTTACAATTGGCAAATCATTAAAAATAATCCTCAAAAACTCAAACCCTTGGGAACTTCAGTATTTGAACCATTACCAACAGCAACAGGAGAATCCCAAGTCAAATTAGTAGGATCACCTGAAAATCAAGTTTTTCGGTTTTTAGGCCAAAACTCCGGTTCAACCCAGCTAGAACTCCAATATTCACGGGCTTGGGAAAAAAATATTCCCCCCATCAAAACCTATCAAATTACAGTCAAAATCCCTTAACCAAAAAAAGAAGACTTGGTAAATTGACGTATAAAAACCAAAAAGTGCTCAAACTCCTCTCTCTGCGGCTCTGCGGCTCTGCGTGAAAAAAATCATAAATTTTCTGGTAAAGTCAGAATTTCCACCCCAGATTCCGTCACAGCAATGGTATGCTCAAATTGGGCAGAAAGCAAGCGATCCTTTGTTACCGCAGTCCAACCGTCACTAAGTATTTCCGGTTCATGACTTCCTTCATTAATCATTGGTTCAATAGTAAATACCATACCGGGTCTAAGTTTTTTACCTCTACCCCTAATGCCATAATGGGGAATATCGGGTGCTGTGTGGAAAACATTACTAATTCCATGGCCGACAAAATCCCGCACCACGGAAAAGCCAAAAGACTCAGCATATTCTTGAATAGCCGCCCCAATATCCCCAATTTTCGCCCCTGGTTTTACCTCTGCGATTCCTAATTCTAGACACTTCTGTGTCACTTCTACTAATTTTTGGGCTTGTGGAGAAGGACTACCAACTAGAAATGTTTTTGATGTATCACCATGATAACCGTCCAGAATAGGTGTCACATCTATATTAATAATGTCCCCATCTTTGAGAATTTGTTTAGCATGGGGAATACCGTGACAAATTACCTCATTTACACTAGTACAAATTGACTTAGGATAACCTTTATAACCCAAAGGAGCGCTTTTTGCTCCGTGCTTTTGCGTCCACCTTTCCGCTTCATCATTCAATTGTAAGGTACTTATGCCTGGTTTCACGAAAGGTTCTAGATGTTGTAATAATTTAGCAGCCAAGCGGCCAGCGCGACGCATTTTTTCTATTTCCCGGTGGGATAAAATGACTATAGTTTCTGTTTTCATCAAATTTTAATTTACTCTTTTAAAAATACAGTTAACCCAGTCGTGGCTGCTCTATAAGTAGCATCTGCTACCTTGAGAGCATACAAGCTTTGCTCTGGAGTAATATATAAAGGACTAGCATCAAATAAATAGTCTAATACCATAGTCGTATCTTTGGCAAATAAACCCCGACGCGCAGACACCTCAATTGACTTTGTTTCTTGGCCTAATATTAACATTGCTGTATCACCATCAAGAATTATCCCCCCATTTTCACCATGAACCTCTAATTTACGTTCTGATTGCCACAAAGTTTCACCCTTGCCATAAATTACCTGTGCTAATAAACCACCGTCAAAGCACAACTGGGCTGAACAGAAACAGGTTTGGTAATAATCTGGTTCAATTTGCCAATATCGTTGATGACAGTTAACAGTAAAAACTTGACCAAACAAATCCAGAAGACGATTTAATCGAGATAAAGCTCCAATAAAGGGAAAACCAAACATTTCATGATTATAAGTCCATTTGCGCGGTGCTGGATGTTGGGGGTTCAGGGTACTATAGGTAACATAAAACAAATCACCGAGTTGCTCCAAGTGTTGTTTTAACGTTTGATGCCAACCCCCCAATAATTCAATGTGTTCGACGTGCAATAGCTTATTGACTGTTTTTGCTAAAATGACCAGTTCTTCGGCTTCCTTGACATCTATAGCCAGGGGATATTCAACAATTACGTGCTTACCCTTTTCCAAAGCAGCGCGGGCAATTTTCCCATGATTTTGATTAGTAGTGCAAATGACCACTAAATCTAGGTCTTCCCGTTCTACTAGCTGGTGCCAAGAATTGACGGACTCAATTGCGTATTTTTGAGCTAAAATGGCTGTTCTTTGAGGATTACCAGCTATAGCTATTAAATCACTGCGCGGATCTTGTCGCAAGGCTTCAGCCCTATGTTTAGCAGCATAGCCAGTACCGACTAAACCCACCCGCAGACTGTTTGTGGATAAAGGTGGTTTGTGATTATACATGATTTATCACCAGTTTTTAATGTTGGGGGTTTAATACCATGAGCATTTTATCAACAAGTCAGTATTAGGAACTGTCTGACATCTATCCAGGTCAGGACTTTATATAATAAAAACTTATCAGTTATAGGTAAATAAATTTCATTTCTAATCGGGGTTGATTTTCCGTCATAAATTTTAACTTTTCCTTTAGTATCAGAATTGAAGCAAATTCAAACCAGCGGCTAATTCTATCAGAACAGCCTGATCATTTGCATCAAAATAACTTATAGAGCCGATTTCACAAGAGAGGATAATTAAATGGCTACTTACAAAGTGAGACTTATCAACGAAGCCGAAGGTTTAGATAAAACTATTGAAGTTCCTGATGATGAGTATATTCTAGATATTGCTGAAGAACAAGGATTAGACTTACCCTACTCCTGTCGCGCTGGCGCTTGTTCAACCTGTGCGGGTAAACTCAAATCCGGTACTGTTGACCAATCAGATCAGTCCTTCTTAGATGATGATCAAATCGAAGCTGGATATGTTCTGACTTGTGTTGCTTATCCTACTTCTGATGTTGAAATCTATACCCACAGAGAAGAAGACCTTTACTAAGCTATAGCTATCCGCTATTTGCAATAATAATTCAGTTCGGGTCAGTCCGGGGATTGGGGAAAGGCTACTGAGTCAGAGTTTCTACCAATACCCCGATTATCTATTGACTTTAATTTTAGTGCCAGGATAATAAAATTCTAGAATCTTGGTACTAGACCAGCCTAATTTGGCTAAATTCTGAGCGCCTGTTTGACTCAAACCCACACCATGTCCCAAGCCACCACCGATAAAAGCATATCCCCAAATATTCCTTTGTCCTTTGTTAAGAGGTTGAATATAAAAAAGCGTGCTGATAGGTGCTGCAAAAGCACTGCGAACTTCATCTTTTTGTAAAGTAAAAACACCGATATCTGTTTTGACAGCCAATTTTAAAATTCGGCCACTGGGACTACGTTTAACGATAGACATGGCCTGAATTGTTTGGAATTTGCTATCAGGGCTTTTTTTAGCCTGTAAAAATTTTTGCAAGTCCTTGGTAATTGTATTGATATCAGTTTCTCTGCGCCAACGGAATACATCCCATGTACTCTCATTAAAACCGTCTTTAAGGGCGATAAATTTCTGGAAATTTTGATCATCTGCTAAATTCTGACGGGACAAGTTCCAAATATTACTATTAACAGCGTCTATAACTGGTTTTAAATACGGACGGTCTTCACCATTCCAAATATCGCTAAAGTTAGCAGTTACACCACCTGTAGTGGAAGAATACAAAGCATCAACTATTTCATTATTATAAGTGAGTACCTGACCTCTAGTAGAGGCAATAGCCTGATCTGTATTTTTGGCAACTCCGCTGAGTCCTTGATAAACTTGACAATGAGTATCAGCACATAACTGATAATTATCTACTGCAAATCTGCGGACATTGCGTAAGGCATAGGTGCGAGCAATAATAGCTTGTGCTTCTAGGGCTGCTTTTGGCGCGTTTGTACCAATTTCATGGGGTAAAACTCCACGGATATAGGTTTCTAATGGTACTGTATTTACTAAGGTATAATTACCGTAAGCGTTAGGCTGTAAAGTCATTCTTCCCCCATAGTTCCAGTTTTTTTGGGGGTTGGTTTCAGCTTGATCACCAGTCTTGACCTTAATTATGTCTTTACTTGTACTTACTTCTAGATAATTTGGACTGTAGTTTTTACCATGGACTTTCCATGTAATTTTTGGTACTTGTTTACGAATATTTGTTGCTAAATAAGGATTTTGAGTGCCAAATTTTTTTATACTTTGTAATAGTAAACGGCGAATTAAGGAAGTGCTGTAAACGTCCCGTTTTGCCCATACTTGCCAGGGTTCTGGCTGGGCTATTTCCACTTCTATACCGCGAGAGCGCCAGTAGTTGGCACTATCTTCGGCTGTTTCAAAGGTACGGAAGTCACCCAAAACTAATACTTCCTTAATCTCCGGTTGGATCAAGGTTCTCATGACTGTTGTTAACTGGATAGGTTGGTCGGTAGTTAAGGTTTGCTGCTGATTATCAACCACAAATTTTAATGTTAAGCGATCGCCTTTTGTGGGGGCTAATTCTAATTTATCGGTGGGTTTAGCCCCAAATCGCTGTACAATGCCAATTTTTAATTCTACAGCCTGATTCTTGCTGACTGGTTCTGATGCAGCAGTCAATCCCAATAAGCACAGGGTTGTGATTAATCTGTAGGAAGAACGCCAAAAAAATATTTTCATGAAGACTAATTCTCATTGCCTATAAGCTATCGGCAAGATTTTGAATAATTAACCCAAGTTGTTAATTAGGAGTACGGTCATACATTATCCCTTTTGTAAAATTCATGCTCCTCAAAGGATGTAGGTAGATGAAAAACTGTGAAGGATACTCAGAAGCTGACTGAAAGAATAAAGTCATAAAGGTTATAATGGCTGTCAATGCCTTATTTTTGATCATCTATGTCCCAAGCTGACTTCACCCAGGATTTGCAAAATTTAATGCAAAAGGTCGGTTTTGCCAGTTTTCAATCCTTGAGTCTGGCCGCTGGTGTTTCCCTGTGGCAAATTTTACAGTTACGAAGGGGAAAAATTCGGCAGATGCGAGTGGAGGTATTACTCAAATTATCACAGGTTCTGCAAATATCTGGGAGTGAACTCGCAGAAACTTTTGGTGTCCAGGGTTTTTCATTGAACACAGCAAAAACTCAGCCTCAAGATTATAATGTAGACTTATTACAACAAATAACAGAATTACAAAATGAGCATAAAAGAATATCATTGTTAATGTTACAACAAAGGGAATTATTACAACAGGAATTTCAGCGGTCAAGTTTACAAATATTAGAATCTCTGCTGCTACAATGGCCAACAGCGGCTTATAGAGCTAGGGAGGATCACCAGTTAGCAGCAGTAAAAATATTACCGTTGGTGGATAAGCCTTTAGAAGCATTATTACAAACTTGGGGTGTGACGGCGATCGCTTCTGTGGGTGCTGAAATCCCCTATAATCCGCAATTGCATGAATTACTGGAGGGAACAACACAACCAGGAGAAATCGTTAAGGTACGTTATACAGGCTATATGCAATATGATCAGTTGCTATATCGAGTTAGGGTAAGTCCGATGTCAAGTTGATTTTCTGTTAATAAATAGATCAGAAAATATTGAAGTTTCTTGTTTTGTATTTTAGAAATCTTCATGTATTCTTAATTAAAGAACACTTAATGTTTTTGTTGACTAAATATTTTTGATAATATCTAATATTTAGTATATAATAACAACATCACAATCAGAACATTCTTAAATTAAAACAAGATTAGGATATTATGAATCAGCAGGTGAAAGTGGTTGTAATCAGCGGTAACTTTAATGCTAGTACCTCATCGGAATTTCAGAAAAATATCAAAGAAGTGATCGCTAGTGGCATCAAAATTGTGTTGATTGATTGTCATAGTGTCACCTTTATGGATAGTTTTGGTTTAGGTACTTTAGTTTCAACATTTAAAACCTTACAGGAGTCTGGGATCAAGATGGTTATTTGTTCTGCTAATGAGCAAGTCAAGATGCTATTTGAATTAACTGGTATGGATAGTAAATTTACAATTGTTCCCAGTCAAGAAGCATTTGAAAATCTTTTAGTATCTGCCAGTTAATTAATCAAATTTGACCTGGAGAATAGATAAATCATCATCAAATGTCTCTTTGGAGTTTAAGTTAATTAAATAATCCAGTATATAATCAAGTTGGTTCTCAACAGAATACTGTAAGCTAATGAAAATCTGAATTAAACCTTCTAAACTCCAAAGAGTATCATTTGCTTGAGTAATTTCATAAGCACCATCACTAAAAATATAAAGGATGCTAGATTTTTCAATATAACAAGAAGCATCAACATACTTAGCTTCAGGAAACATCCCCACCGGCATTCCCGGAGTTTTTAATCTTTTTACTTCTGTGTTAATAGGGGAGTTTCCAGAAACAATAATTGCTGGTGGATGTCCAGCACTAGAGTATGTTAACTGACGACTAACTCGATTATAAACTCCATACCAAATCGTCAAATACTTATCATTTTGATAATTCATTTGAAAGGTATTGTTTAAAGCCGCTAAAACCTGACTAGGTTGATAGTAATTTAAGTCCTTGAGAGCGCGGGAACGTAATAGATTTAATACAGAAATAGAGGGTAAAGTTGCTTTCAGTCCATGGCCAGCAGCATCTAATAAATAGATGGCTAAACAATCAGCATCAAGCCAATTATAGTCAAAACAATCCCCACCAAGTTGCCGCGATGGCAAAAATTTGAACTTGATCTTCAAAGGGTTATTTAGAGGTAGAGGTAAAAGGGATTTTACATATTCTGTGGCCTCGGCTAATTCTGTTTCTAAAAGTAGCTTTTGGCTATGTAAATCCTGACTTAATTGATGTAGACGTAAACCGGCTCTGACCCTTGCTTGTAGTTCATTTTGTTCAATAGGTTTGGTGATGAAATCATCAGCACCAGCATCTAATCCCCTGACTCGATTAGCGACTGAATCTAAAGATGTTAATAAAATAAAAAATGTGGTAGATAATCTGGGATCTTTTTTAACGCGATCGCACACTTCTAAACCACTCAATCCGGGCATAATCCAATCACATATAATTAGTGCTGGAGGTGAATTTAAGGTTTTTAAAATTCCTTCTTCTCCCGTACTAGCAGTAATCACTTCATAACCTTGTTTTTCTAATATTCTTTTCAGAAATATTTGCACGGCGCGATCATCATCAATTACTAATATTTCAAACATTGGATATTACTGAATATAATTAAAATTATATGTTTGATTTTTCTCCCGCAAAGCTACAGATAGTAGGAGTTTTATATCTTTCCTTTTTTCCCTAAATTTGATGTAATTTACAGGGGTTTCCGCTCTTATGAGGTACATCTTAAGCCCCCTCCTCGCACCCCCCTCAATCCCCCCGCAGCACCCCCCTCAATCCCCCCGCTGCGGGGGGAGGAAAAGGATAAACTTTTAATATGGGAGGGGTTGGGGGTGGGGTTATTGTACTTCATAACATCGGGAAGTGCTGTATATGCAAATAACCTGGGATATAATGACAGTTTGAATAAATATCAATTACAATAATTTTCCTTTTTTGTAGCTGGGTTTGAGGGGGTAAAACCCAATCAAGGCTTTTTACAAGCTCAAGGTATTGAATGAGAATCATGAAAGGGGATTTAACCAAAATAGCATAACTTCTTTTAGTTGATTTAGATCTCGATAAACTTCTTGTTTTAACCATTGTCCTAAAGCATCAAAAGGACTGAAAGAAGTTCCAGGTTGCCATTTAATATCTTGTCCTAAAGGTGTGGTATGATTTCCTGATAAAGTTTGTGTTGTTATCATATCGGGAAAAAGTTTTTGTAAAATTCTTGTTAAGTCTGTTGATTGATCTAGAGTATCTTTATTAAATCTGATTAATAAATTCCGCCGAATTTGATAACTTTCGCGCACTATCTGGTTAGTTTCTGCCGGTGTAGGTGTAAATTCAATGTCTAATTGAGAATTTAATTGAGAATTTAACTGTTCTACTAAGGGTATAGCTTCATTCGCAGTAAAGTTATTAAAGGAGATTAAAATATTACCAGCACGTTGCACTGAAAAAAGACTACCAATAAGTAAATGGAGTTTACAACCCATACTATGTCCTATTCCATAGGTAGGAAGGTATATTTTACGTATTTCTCCTGATTCTTGTAACCTTTCCAGGGTGCGGTCAAAGTTAATTAATACATTTTTGGCGATCGCTATATGATCCAATGTGTTCACAAAAGGTGTCGCAATCACTACATATCCTTTAGCCGCGAGATGTTCGAGTAACCAACGGTAGGTTAAATGTGGTACTGTGGCTACAAATGCACCACCTAAAAAGTGGATAATTCCCACGGGGTGACGCGGAACTAGTACCCAATTACCTCTAATTTCTTGCCAGTTCATTGCCAAAATTTAATAAATGTATAATGATTGTATTCTGATTTTAACTCTTATTTTGCAACTTTTTCATTTCTAGTTGCACATCTAAGGAAATTTGTAAAGCTTCATTTAATAATTTACCATGTTCTGTGGCTTCTTCTGTAATTTGCATTGATGCTAAAGCTGCTAAATTATTAGCAAATAAATCAGAATTGGTAATAATAAAACTTTTATTCTCTCGCAAAATTCTCTCGGTCTTTAAAGCGCGGATTAAATCATTCCTTGTTAATTCCAATGCTGCTAATACTTTTTCTCTTTCTTCTATACCCACTCCTAAATTACCAGCATCCTCGATTTGGTCATTAATGTCTATAGCTTTAATTACGGAATTATATCTTTCTACATCATTTAATAAAATCCGTAAAGAATTTGTCTGATGTTGTTTAAGAAATCTACTTTTTCCTTTCCATACTAAATACAATATAGTTTGTATAGTTCCCCCTGTCCATAAGGTAAATACAATCAATGGTATTAAAAATGGTGATTTTACCAACAGATATATAAAAACGCAAATAGAAACTCCTGCAAAAACTAAAGTTGGATTTTCTGTTCCTTTAACTTTTTTTAGCAATTTTCTACTTAATTCCTGAATAATATCGGTAATAATTATTAATTTATTATTAACAGGTAAGTTAGTCAATTTTTGCAGTTCCTCATGACTAATATCCAATTCCTGTAAATCATCTCGCACAGTTACTAAATCCTTAATATCCTAGTGATTTAGTTTAAAATAACAATTGAATTTCTCTAATGGCTATAGATAACCCCTAATTCTGTTGATGATAACTATATATCATTTCCTAGTTCACCGAATCATTTTGACCTCTACCTCTATTTTAATTAAGATCTAATTAAGAAATTTGTAACAAATAGCTCATACAGTGTCCCATTAAAAAATAGACCACCAGCATTGCTACTGCGGCTAATGCCACTATTATACCAGCCAACATGAAAGAAAATTCTTTATGCTCAAAAGCTTTTTCCATCAAGTGTAGGGACCATGCTACAAGCGCCACATCAAAGATTAAAATAGGAATCAACATATTTCTTAATATTTCTTCATAGTAGTACCGTTATCTTAACACTCTTTCAGAAAACTGTGTTTTGGGTTCGACGGCGGTAGTGGGTCTCTATGATCTGATATCAAGCAGGAAGACGTACAGGAACATGACGTTCTTGCAAATAATTCTTAATTTGTGCTACGCTAAGTTGTCCGAAATGTAATAACGATGCTAGTAGTGCGGCTTCCGCTTTACCTTGGGTTAAAGCAGTGTGAATGTGTTCACAGTTTCCAGCACCACCAGAAGCAATGACGGGAATTTCTACAGCATTAGCGATCGCTTTTGTCAAGTCCAAATCATAACCAGCTTGAGTACCATCAGCGTCCATACTTGTGACTAATAATTCTCCAGCCCCCCTTTTTGTTACTTCTTTAGCCCACTCTAAAGCATCTATACCAGTATTTTCTCTACCACCGCGAACATATACATCCCAGCCAGGATTATCAGTACCAGTTCTACGTCTAGCATCAATAGCTACAACAATACACTGATTTCCAAAGCGATCGCGGGCTTGAGTGATTAAATCTGGGTTTCTGACCGCCGCAGAATTAATACTAACCTTATCAGCCCCGGCTCGTAATAAATCTTTAACATTTTCTAAGGTTTGAATTCCTCCACCCACGGTCAAGGGAATAAAAACCTGTTCAGCAGTGCGGTAAACCACATCAATAATCGTATTTCTGTCTTCATGAGTGGCTGTAATATCTAGAAATACTAACTCATCAGCACCGGCTTCATTATAAACCCTCGCCAGTTCTACCGGATCACCCGCATCCTTGAGATCAACAAAGTTAATTCCTTTGACAACTCTACCGGCTTTGACATCTAGACAAGGTAGGATTCTTTTAGACAACATAATGCTTTTTTGCTCCTGGTGATTGCTAGGAATTTTAATTGTAAAGGTAATTGGGGAATAGATAACAAGAGTGGATCAAAATGCAATGGGTTTTGTCCAGACTCAAATATACTAAAAGAGGGTATGAGTATAATTGCAAAATAGGACTGAATAATTATCAATTACCGTTTTAGTATTCCGGGTGAAAACTGAAAATTTTCAGAATTACTAACTATCAACCCTGTAAGTAGTGATATAAAATCAATTGTATATTTAAAATAGAGAAGCCACCAATAGAGAATAAAGAAACCACCAATAAAGAACAGACAAGAAATATATTTTTTGATATTTTTTGTTTCCAAAATAGAGAATTAATTTGACTTGGATACTTATCTACTATGTTATATCAATTACCCTAGAAAGTCAATATAAATGTTTATGTAAACATTTATATTTTTTGGCATTGTCACTGGATGGAAAGTACCCGTAAATATCCTATACTGGTGTTAGATCCTGAATGCTGTAAAGGTTTAACGGTGCTAAATCCCGATTTCTGAACTTCTTAATTACCGAAAATTATGGCAATTATTTCCTCCAAAAAACAGCCTCCAGAACCCAAAAAAGAAGTAAAACAGCAACAGAAATTAGCAAAAGTACCTGCTGCTGAAGATCTGTTACAGTCGGAAGCTGCTATGAATGAACAAGGTAAACCAGAAGAGACTATACGTCCCCAGCGTTTTGCTGACTACGTAGGACAACAGGATTTAAAGGATGTTTTAGATATAGCCATTAAAGCAGCTAAGTCCAGGAATGAGGTCTTAGATCATTTGTTGTTGTATGGACCTCCGGGTTTAGGTAAAACCACAATGGCTATGATTTTAGCATCGGAAATGGGAGTAAATTACAAAATTACCAGCGCCCCAGCCTTGGAACGACCACGGGACATTGTGGGGTTATTGGTCAACCTCAAACCGGGAGATGTGTTATTTATAGATGAGATTCATCGTCTATCCCGGATGACAGAGGAGATCTTGTATCCAGCGATGGAAGATTACCGCTTAGATATTACCATAGGTAAGGGTTCTAGCGCCAAAATTAGAAGTATACCTTTATCTAAATTTACTTTAGTAGGGGCGACAACTCGCGTCGGAGCTTTAACGTCACCATTACGCGATCGCTTTGGCTTAATTCAGAAACTACGCTTTTATGAAGTTGAAGAACTAACTCAGATTGTTCTCCGCACTGCTGAATTATTACAGACCACAGTTAGTTTAGATGGGGCTAGGGAAATAGCTAAACGGTCACGGGGAACACCAAGAATTGCTAACAGACTTTTAAAGAGAGTCCGTGATTATGCGGAAGTAAAACTCTTGGTAGAAATTAACGAAGCTGTTGCAGCAGAAGCGTTACAGTTATTTCAAGTTGATCCCTGTGGCTTGGATTGGACAGACAGAAAAATGCTCAGTGTAATAATTGAAAACTTTAATGGTGGTCCAGTGGGTTTAGAAACCATTGCTGCTACTACGGGGGAAGACACCCAAACCATTGAAGAAGTTTATGAACCCTATCTAATGCAAATAGGCTATTTAAGCCGAACACAAAGGGGTAGAATAGCGACCAACGCGGCTTATAAACACATGGGTTTTAAGCCATCCAAAGAGCAGTTATCATTATTGTAAGCGGAGTAAAAATAAAAGATATTAAAATCTAGATTCCCCACTGTTTAAATAAGTCTGGTATCTGCTATAATCACTACTTGACAAGTAATACTAAAAAACATGAAAAATTACCCATGGCTAAAAGTTAGCGAGTATGTATGCTTAGGGCTGTCTATATTAGGAATAATAGTAGCTACAGTGACGCAACAAGTAGTTTATGTGTATATTCCCTTGTGTTTAAGTGCAGCTTTAAATTTAGTTAATCGTCCTCAGTTTAATTATGCTCAATTACAATCACTTGACCAATTACAGACAAATATGGAAAATATAGACAAAGAATTTGATCAATTAAATAAAACCATGAATACATCTAATCAACGCTTAGAACAAATCGAAACCTGGAGAAAACAATTAATTCAAATTATTGACCAGAAGATTGAAATTGCAATTAATGAAAGTTTAGTAAAAATCGAGACTTATAAACAAGAAATAAGTCAAATTATTGACGATAAAATTCAAATTTCAATGCAAAATTGGAGTACAGAATTTAACACAATTAATCAAGAAATTCAGATAGTAAATAATCGCTTACAGCAATTAGATACTTTTGTAGAAAACTTGAGTTCCGATGGTGAAAAAGATGAATATTTCAACAATATTGCTGAATTAAAAACGGAATTATCATCACTCAATCAACAGATACAAGTCTTTAATTCCCGATTTACAGAAATTGAAACCTTTATAGACACTTTCCATAGTGGCCATCAAAACAATTTACAGCAATTAGCAGAATTAAATAATAATCAACAAAATCAAAATCGGGAACTTTCCCAAATTAATCAACAAATTGCAGTGATTAATTCCCGATTTACAGAAATTGACAATTCAACAGAGAAATTACAGCAAACAATTTCAGAACAAAACCAAGAAATAAGTGAAATTAAAGAAAAGCAAGAAAGTGAAACTTCCCAAAACAATGACATCCTGGATGTGATTACGCAACGACTAACAAAACTAGATGAATTAACAGAATTAGATAATTTATTTACAGCTTTGGTACAACCATTACAGGTGGAAAATGAGTCGAATTTGCAAACAAAGCCAATCATGGAAGAAACAAGCCAAAAAATAGAGGAAATAAAGGAAATTTCCCAAATTAATAACTTGGACTCCATTGACAATTCTCTTAACAAATCCTGGGAACAATTGGATGTATTAAGGGGATTAAATACTTTGTTAAACCCGTTGGATGTATTAAGGGGATTAAATACTTTGTTAAACCCGTTACAGATAGAAATGTTAAACCCGTTACAGATAGAAAATGAATCAAATTTACAACCAAAAGATAATGATAAAGAAACAGCAGAAACACTGGAACTAACTCCTCCCAAATCTATAATAGATGAGAAAACTGGAAAATTAGTATTTTTTAGTAATCTCAAAGCACATAAAAATAAAGTTCTTTCTGTAGCCTTTAGTCCCAATGGTAAACTTTTAGCAAGTGGCGGTGATGATAAAATCATTATATTGTGGGATTTAGTAACCAAGAAACATTGCATTTTAGAAGGACATGGAGATGGAGAATATTCCTGGTCTAGGGGGATTAATTCAATAGCTTTTAGTCCAGATAGTCAGTTTTTGATTAGTGGAAGTGATGACAAAACCATTAAATTGTGGGACCTAGATCTAGGACTAGCAATTTTCACATTTACGGGACATGAAGAAAGGGTGTATGCTGTCGCATTTAGTCCCTTGGGAAAACTTATAGCTAGTGGTAGTAAAGATAAAACCGTGAGAATGTGGTCACTAGAAACAGGAAAAGAAATTTACTCTTTTCAAGGTCATACAGATGAGGTTTTATGTGTAGCATTCAGTCCCGACGGTAAACTATTAGCTAGTGGTGCGGGTGGTCATGATAAAACCATCAAAATTTTAGTATTAGCTGAAAATCAAGTCAAAACATTAAGAGGACATTCAGATTGGTTTGGAGGTGTTACTTCTCTTGGGTTTAGTCCAGACGGAAAAACTTTAATTAGTGGTAGTCAAGATAAAACTATTAAACTTTGGGATGTAGAAACTGGTCAAGAAATCAGAACATTGTCGGGACATTCTGATCATATTTCTTCCATTGCTTTTAGTCCCAATGGTCAAATATTGGCTAGTGCGAGTAAAGATAGAACAATGAAAATATGGACAATAGATAATGGAGAAGAAATTTCTAGTATCAAGTACAATAATTCAGTAATTAACTCAATTGCTTTTAGTCCAGACGGTAAAGTATTAGCTGCGGGGAGTGAAGACACAACAATTGCTTTGTTTCCTTTAGAGTAAATTCTCAGTAATTATAAAAGAGATATTAACACCTTTTTTATTTTTTTTATAATTACATCTGGTTTATAATTACATCTTGGTCTTCTGTGTCTGGAGTGGTTTGTAAAAAAAATCGCCATTTTCCACTCTTTGTTATATTATTAATTTTGTTGCATATCACTTTCAAGTTAGATGATTAAATTAATTGCTATTTTCCTGAGTTTGTTAATAGTTTTTAGTTGGAATACACCCGTTATGGCACAAACTCAAACTATAACCGCTGAAGAGTTACAAATAGGCGACGAATTAGCTACTAAGGCCTTTATAGCCACAAACAAAGGTGATTTCGTCACAGCGGAAAGTTATTGGACACAAATCATTGAAAAATTTCCCAACAATGCGGGAGCATGGAGTAATCGTGGTAATTCTCGTGTTAGTCAAAATAAATTAGTAGCAGCATTAGATGATTATAATAAAGCCGTAGAACTTGCTCCTAATGTGACAGATCCTTATTTAAATCGGGGGACAGCATTAGAAGGTTTAGGAAGATGGGAAGAAGCGATCGCCGATTATAATCGTGTGTTAGAATTAGATCCTCAAGATGCTATGGGCTATAATAATCGCGGTAATGCTAAAACAGGTTTAGGACAATGGGAAGCAGCCATTTTAGATTACCAAAAAGCCACAGAAATTAACCCCAATTTTGCCTTTGCTAGAGCTAATTACGCCCTAGCTTTATATGAAACTAATCAAATAGAAAAAGCAATTCGGGAAATGCGAAATATAGTCCGTAAATATCCCCGGTTTGCTGATATGCGAGCCGCCTTAACAGCAGCTTATTGGGTGACAGGAAATAGAGGTGAGGCGGAAAGTAATTGGGTCGCAGCCTATGGATTAGATATTCGTTATAAAGATATAAATTGGGTGACAAATATCCGCCGTTGGCCGCCAAGTATGGTATTAGCTTTGGATAAATTTTTGAAATTAAAATAAATAAAGGTTGGTTTTTCTTTGGAGGTGGAATGATGACGCAACAAAGTATTATAAGTAGTCGTGCAAAATAAATTGAACATTTTAAGTATCCCTAAACCAATCAATTTTGTAGGGGCAAACCCCCTGTGGTTGCCCCAAATACCGGGGTAGGTACGGGGCGCTAAAGCAAAGTATCCCTAAACCAATCAATTTTGTAGGGGCAAACCCCCTGTGGTTGCCCTAAATACCGGGGTAGGCACGGGGGCGCTAAAGC
>OMJF01000017.1 GCA_900299285.1 Anabaena sp. 54
AATACTTGATATCCTCATTATACATCAAGTTGGGATTTTTCTTGGCTAACTTATGTCAATGTTTGTTAACATAAGTATAGTTTTGTCTATAAAATTGTCAACTTAGGACAAGCTCCCTTTAAGCTAAGTAACTTTCATTAACTGAACTGTTTGTTTATGCACTTACCTTCTTTTCTATGGTTATGGAAAATAGCCGCTTGGTCAATGGGGTTATCCTTACTGGCATACTTATTTTTAGCAATAACTGGTATTTTGATGTTACGGGTCAAAACTACGGGAAAAGTCCCTCTGGGAATTATACTACCATGGCATCGTGGTCAAGTGCTATCCCTCCATTATATCATCGGCATCACTCTGGTGAGTCTAGTCTTACTCCTCTTAGCAGTTGGAATTGTGGGTACTTTGGGACATTTTGGTTCTTTAGGACATTCTCCACATTTAGGGGCTGGGTTAATAGTGGTGATACTAGTTTTAGTATCTGCTTTTAGCGCCACCCAAATTAGTACGGGTAAGTCTTGGGCTAGACCTTTACATCTTGGTTGTAATCTGTTATTATTACCAGGCTTTATTTGGGTATCTCTGAGCGGTTGGACGGTGGTACAAAAGTATTTACCTTAACTAATTATAGATTAATTTGGCCTTTTTGATTGTTGACTACCTGTCCACCAAGCTAGTCCACCCATAAATAATATTCCCATAACTCCCTGTAAAGGATTATTATTCACACCAGTTACCCAATCAGGAACTTGTCTTGAATATTGGGTTAATTGTCCAACATTAATGATATAATAACCCCAAACTAGTCCACCATGTAAACCAATGGGTAAGCCTAAACGCCCCCGTTTCCAATGTTTTCCCCACACCTGGGTTAAACCTAACAGCACTAAGGCCGGAAACTGTGGTAAAGTGTGAATAATTGCCTCTAAGGGTTTAATGAAATGGGTAATAGCAAATAAAATTGCATCTATCCAGAGAGCAGTATTTAATTTATAATCTCTTTGTAACTCATCTAATAACCAACCCCTAAATAATAATTCTTCTGCAAAACCTACACCAAAACCAACTAATAAACCTTCTAATATTATTTTCCCTAAAAATGCTTTGGGCTGTTGCCATACTAACCAACCTAACACGCCTTCTACACCAAATAACACTACAACACTAATTAATCCTATGGTCAACCCTTGGAACAGTTCTATGCCATTCAAGCTTGTAAATTCTAACCCATAACGGTGGAATATTCCTGGTTGTTGATAGACTTTTTTCCCCCAGATGTTCAGCAGCAAAATAAACTCAACATATAATATTACAATTGTCAAGATACTTTCTAAGTTAGAATCTGCCACTAAGTGATAAATTGGTATAGCTAGGGGTAGCCACAACAATAGTAAGGCTAGTATAAAGCAAACTAGCCTTACATAAACCGGGTATTGGGTAAGCTGAGTGAGATTAATTTTCATACATTAGTCAATTATCATTAGTCAAAACTATATCCTATTGACCAATAACCAATGACTATTTATCAGGTTCAATTGTACTAATTAAACCATGGTTTGTGAGTGTTTCACAATAAAATTCCGCGTGTTCTTGAGCGCAAGTAATGACTAAAGCTAACCCGTTGTGGTGAGCTTCCATCATGATACTAACAGCCTGGGGTTGGCTGATGCTAGTAACTGTAGTCATTAGCACTTTGACTACGTACTCCATGGAATTGTAATCATCATTATGAAGCAAAACGCGATATCGAGGCGCAAGCTGGCGGGATGTAGAACGCTTCTCAATAGTTTCGACTGACACGATTTTTTGCTCTTTTATCGTTAATTTACTAGAATATGGTTACTGTTGAGCATCTGCTTAACAGTTATTTGCTTCTGTATAGACTATCCAACCTAAAGATTGGGATACGCCGTATTTTTATCTGAAAATACTTGTGGCGTTGCTCACAGATTTTTTACTATCATATCATAGCACAAACAAAGCGGCTTGGCTATAGTCCAGAAAAATTCTTTTTTGTTTTTTCATTCTTGGACTTGTAATTGGGGTCTAAGACTAGGACTATCCCCAGCTAGGAACTAACTGTACTCTACCAGCGTCCATTTCTGCCATTAGTAATTCTAAGGCTTCGTAGTCAACATCAGATATATGACCCAGTTTTGTTAGTTCTGAGTTAATCTCATTTTCTATTTCTGGAGTTAATTTTCTGATATATAGGGCTTTTTCTACTAAATGACGAATGACGTATCGAGTTTTCATAAGCAATAAACCAAGTAGTTGCTAGTCATTATCTAAGATAATGGTTGGTATAAGATGTGTTTTTGTCTTCTCTATCTCTGTGATTTACATGACCATTTAATCCACAAGATTAGTTATTCAATAACTCTGTTTTTTTGTCAAGTACACGAGTAAATAAGATAACTTAATATCACGGATATATCTTGCTGAAACTACGTTTAGTTATAGGTTTAACCCTGGTAACTTCTATAGCTACAGATGATTAATCTGCATTCAGAATCTATATGTAGATTGTTTTTTAACTGCTGAAAAAAAAAAGTGTATATAAATACATTTTACTACCAACTTCTCACAATCTTTACATAAGGGTGGTAAAATGGTAAGGATTTAGCAAACATAGATCAAACTTGTCGCCAATTCAAAAGAAAAAGTTTATCTTCAAATAGAGAGCAAATTGTCAACAGCGTTCATGAAAATGTAACTGTGCTAACAAGTCTATTTGATATCATGTCCGGTTGAACACTTATCATGTCTGTTGAGGCTGGTAATGGGTAATTGGTAATTGAAAAAAGATAATACAATGATTAACTATATCGTCGTCCTATATGTGACATGAGCGGACGGGTATGATACTGACAATATTGAGGTAATATTTCCTGTTTTTACACAGTGTTAATCGGAAACACTATTTTAATCAGGATGTTTTAACTTTTTTTAGTTATACATTGCTACTTTAATCACTTTCCGCGCTTTCATGTCTATAAATACCTGTTCTAAATCCTGTAAAGGCCTTTGTTCACTAATTAGTAAGTCAAAAGCAATCGTCCCACTAGCAATCAGTGATAATGCGGATTTTACGTATTCTGGAGTGTTATGAAATACTCCTTTGATAGTAATTTCACTATAATGAAGTTGTTCCGTGTTGACAGTAATTGTGGTATCCTTGGGACAGCCGCCAAATAGATTGACAGTTGCACCAGGACGGGCGCAGGCGATCGCTTTTTCCCAAACATTCGGTATACCAGTAGCCTCTATTACTACATCAGCACCCCAGCCATCCGTTAATTCCCTGACTGTGTTAGTCATATCTGTTACATTGTGATAATTAAAAGTCCGGGCTGCACCTAACTTTTTACCGATTTCTAGGCGTTTATCATTACCACCCCACAGAATTACCTCAGTATATTCCGATAGAACTGCTACAAACATTAAGCCTATCGCACCATCACCTAAAACTACTACTCGGTCATGGGGTTTGACCTGGGAACGGCTGATACCATGTAATACACAGGCCAGCGGTTCGGTCATGGCGGCTAATACGGAAGGTAATTGGTCTGGTATTTGTAATAGATTATGCTGGACAATTGAGGCAGGAATTGTTATATATTCCGCAAATGTACCGTTATTCCAAGTCAAATTGGGGCACAAAGAATACTCTCGACGTTGACAAAAGCAACATTTCATGCAGGGGGCTGAATTATTTGCTACTACGCGATCTCCGATTTGCCACTTAGTTACACCAGCACCAATAGCAACAATGCGCCCCGCCCCTTCATGACCAAACAAGGTTGGGAGAGTTAACATTTTAGCATGGCCACCGCGTCGCCATACTTTCAAATCTGTACCGCAGGTGGTGGCTACTTCGACTTGAATTACTACCTCACCCGCTGCGGGAGTGGGGTCGGGAATTTGTTCTAGACGTAAATCTTCTTGTCCGTAGAGTAATGCTGCTAACAAGGCCTTTAATCCCTAAAATAGAAGTTGGGAGAAGTTGGAGGAAAGAAAAAAAGAAAAATTTAAGAACTTAACGCAGTTTGAGGTAAAACCTCTTGATTATGGGGTTCTAAATGTGATATTGTATCAGATACAATATTTATATTCAAAACTGGTACTTCTTGTCTACAGGAAAGACAAAACCAATAAACTCCATGGTAACGAACATGACGCAAAACTGAACCACCACAACAGGGACAGGTGTTAACTATAATACTCATGCTAAATCCTCCTTGACAAAAATTACGATAAGTCAGTAGTATTATGGTTGAAGTATGTATTTATCTCACCTAGAATAAAGTGAGATATTCAGAGAACTTAGAGAACTTAGCGGTGAAAACTATCAACAAATGCTAAATTAACGGTGTTTTATGGTTTTTTTTCAAAAAGATATTTATCAAAACGAAAAATTTATGAAAACATTATTAACCTACAAGTTAGTATAGACTTTGTTCATCTATCGCGGGGATCATATTCCAAATATGAATTTGGTTCATCTATGGCCAAGATCATCAATAACTAAATTTTTATGGGACAATTACTTTACACCTGACTTTTATTTTGCATTTTGCATTTACTTTGATGACTAAATCATGAAAATTGCTACTTGGAATGTTAATTCTGTACGGACACGATTGGAACAGGTGATCAATTGGTTAAGCGAAAATCCGGTTGATGTTTTATGTTTACAAGAAACTAAGGTTATAGATCAGGATTTTCCCCGTCTCGATTTTGAAAAATTAGGTTATTATTTATATATATCAGGACAAAAATCTTATAATGGAGTTGCTTTGATTAGTCGTCAATCTTTAACAGATGTTAGTATGGGTTTTACGGCTATTTTACCAGGGTTGGATTCTCAATGGGACACACAAAAAAGAGTAATTACAGGGGTATTTTCAGGAATTAGAATTGTTAATCTTTATGTTCCTAATGGTTCATCTATAGGTAGCGAAAAGTATGAGTATAAGTTGGGTTGGTTAAAATTACTCAAGGAATATTTGCAGGTATTACTATTAACAAATTCTCCTATTTCTATCTGTGGTGATTTTAATATTGCTTTGGAAAATATAGATATTAATGATAAAGTGAAAATAGATAATCACATTATGGCTTCTGTACCAGAACGTCAAGCTTTACGAGATATTCTTAGTTTAGGTTTCGCAGACGCTTTTCGTAAATTTAATCACCAAGGACAAAACTATACTTGGTGGGATTATCGCACTGCTGCGTTTAAGCGAAATCTGGGTTGGCGTATAGATCATCATTATCTGACACCGGATTTGTATGAACGCGCTCAAAGTTGTATTATTGATGTTGAACCACGAAAGTTAAATCAACCCAGTGATCATACACCAGTTATTGTCGAATTTTAATTCTATTCTTTGGTATGGGCTTTGATTTATCTCCCTAATAACAAACCTCGGAAAAAATAAACCGTGTTTGTTAGTATCTGTTCTATCCATGATATTAACTGATCTAACCAGTGTAAAATTTGTTCTAGCGGGTGTTTTTCGTAGCCCAAGGAAGTCGCAGAAATATCAATCCAGTCGGGTTTAAAATTAAATCTTTGGTTGGTTTGATTGTTTTTTTCTTCCCATTCCTGATTTTCAGATTCAGGTGCTTTTTGGGCGATTTTATCCCGGTTATTCAATAATCTCGAATTTCCTTGCTTTAGGGGATTAAAACCACTATGATCTGATATATTGGTGCTGGAATTACCAAATAGATCATCCCATGTTAACCAAGCATCTCCATTATTTAGTGGTAAACTGTTTTGGAGGTCTGATTTAATTTCTGCTTTTTCAGCAGCAGCATTTGATTCAATTTGATAAATATTTCTTCCTCCTAAGAAGTAATTTATCGCTGTGATAGTTAAATTAGAAATATCTGGTTTTTCTGTTTTTAACACATCATTGTTAACCACTAAATTATTAAGAACTTTTTGACGACTTTTTCCTATGGGGACTAAAGTTATAATTTCTAAGTTAGCAGCTAATTTATCCAAAAACCTAAAAATTTGAGTCGTTTTTTTATCGGTTAGTTTGTTTAAAAGTAAATCAATTTCTGGTAATATTTCTTTGTCTGAAGCCAGATACCTGTAATGACTAATTTCTCTATTAATTCTATCCTGTAATTGGGAGTTTTGCTGGGTTGTGAAAATATCAAAAATGCGATTATCAGTACCTATTAACACTAAATTACCAGTTTTTAACTCCGTAGCAATTCCCTGGACTTTGGGTATATGCTTTTGGAGGGTATTTTCCGAGGTTGAGAAACTTGGTTTAGGAAAAAATTTCTCCCACAAAAATCCTAGAAAAGTCCCAGTATTTACTTTTTGGGAAATTTCTAAATTATTACTTCCAGCAGGAAGATTTTTGACTATATCTAACATAAGTTGAATTGGTGCGTCTGTGGCTGGAGGAATTTTCGACTGGATTTTTTTCTCAGACCATTCTTTTCGTGGTAATAACTGGTAAAGTGGATAAAGTAGAGAACCTACTCCCATCTGAGTCGCAACTTGTAAATTTTTGAAGATATTTTCATAAGTTTGGGTCAACCGTCTAGTCTGCTGGTAGACAAAATTAAACAGTTTACTTTGATAGCGATTTGAAGAACCGGAGGACATAGTTATAATATTGAAGTCGTAGCGTTGGCTGATCTGAGTCTAAATTCAAAAATCAAACATTCTTAATTATCAATCTGATTATTTTACTGGATTATTTTACTAGAAATATGACTCTTCTTTTATCATCATTAAATACCAAATCTATATCCACAGCTATTGAAAATTTACGTGCTTGTTGTCAGGTTGATATCCTGTCAAATTGGAAATACCGCGCAACTGACGCAGTAGCTACTGATTTTATGTCATTTAGTATAGTTGATTGGCAACCAGTTGAAATTAATGAGAAAGGCCATATTTCCTGGAAAGGCGGAAAACAGGTATTATGGTTAGGACAAAATTTCTCTGTTCCCCCAAGTTTACACGATTTTCCTTTAAGCGGTCTGTGTTTGCGCTTGGCTTTGGTTTGGTGGGCTGAGAATGTGGAAGTATACGTTAATGGTGAGTTAGTATTAACTGGTGACTTATTTGATGCTTCACCACGAGTTTTAATTAGTCCTCATGTAATTCCAGGAGAAAATTTTACCATAATTTTGCGGTTGGTTAGTCCAGAACATTGTGATGGGGCTTTGATGCGATCGCTGGCAATTTATGAGACGATAATCTATAATGATAATGATGCTAATTTTGTCGCTGATGAATTAGCGGTTGTAGAAATTCTACTGGAAAACTTCGCACCCGAAAAATTACCAGCTTTAGCCGCAGCAGTTGAGAAAGTTACAAATCTCAAAAACACGGAAAACCAAGACTGGAAAACCTATTTAGTTAATTTACGACAAACTTATCTGGGTTTATCTGATTTTATCTGTGAACAAAAACCTCAAATTCATTTATTGGGTCATGCACATTTGGATTTAGCATGGTTATGGGTGGTCGCGGAAACCTGGAAAGCAGCACAAAATACTTTTGAGTCGGTTTTGAAACTTCAACAGGATTTTCCTGAATTGATTTTCTGTCATACTACACCAGCTTTGTACGCTTGGGTAGAAGAAAATCGTCCTGACCTATTTCAAGAAATTAAAAATCAAGTTCACAAGGGAAAATGGGAAACTTTGGGAGGTTTTTGGGTAGAACCAGATTTGAATTTAATTGCTGGGGAGTCTATAGTTCGTCAGTTATTATATGGACAGCGGTATTTTCTCCACAAGTTCGGAAAAGTGTCCGCCGTGGTTTGGGTTCTTGATACTTTCGGTTTTTGTGCGACTTTACCCCAATTTCTCGCCAACGCGGGAATTGAGTTCTTTGTTACTCAAAAACTCCGCTGGAATGATACCACTAAATTTAATTATGACTTATTTTGGTGGCGATCGCCTGATGGTAGTCAAATATTAAGTTTTATGTCCCCACCCCTGGGCGAAACCATCGCTCCTGTTAAAATGACCAGGTATGCTTGTGAGTGGAAAACCCAAACAGGTTTACAAACTAGTCTTTGGCTTCCCGGTGTCGGTGATCATGGTGGAGGTCCAACTCGTGATATGTTAGAAATTGCGAGACGTTGGGAACATTCTCCTATTTTCCCCAAGTTGAAATTTACAACTGCGGAAGAATATCTCCGGGAAATAAAATCTCAAAGTCAAAATTTACCAAGTCAAAATTTACCAATTTGGGAAAATGAACTTTATTTAGAATTTCACCGGGGATGTTATACTACCCACGGAGACCAAAAACGCTGGAATCGTAAATCTGAACATCTATTATATAGTGCTGAGTTGTTCGCAACTTTAGCAAATATCCTCTGCGGTAGAAAATTCCCCCACACAGAAATAGAAACCGCTTGGAAAAAAGTTTTATTTAACCAGTTTCACGATATTTTACCAGGTTCTGCCATTACCCAAGTTTACCAAGAGGCTTTACCAATATGGGAAGCAGTAGAAAAAGTGGGGAAGAAGATATTAATAGAGTCATTAATAGATATAGCATCCCAAATTAGTTTACCACAACCACCTGATAGTAATTCTATCCCCATCATAATTTTCAACTCTCTCAACTGGGAACGTCGGGAAGTCGTCAGCCTTGACTTATTGAAAATTATCACAGCAGACCAAGAACAAGATGAAAATTATAGAGAAAATTATGGAATTTTCGATATTCAAGGAAAAGAAATTTCTTCCCAAGCTGGTGAAAACTCAACTCTATTATTCCTCGCAACAGTCCCATCTATAGGTTATAGCATTTTCTGGCTGTCTCCATCTTCCCCCACACCACCCCAAATATTTCCGAAAAATTGGACTTTAGAAAATGACTATCTACAAATCCAGGTTAACCCAAAAACTGGAGATCTAGCCAGCGTCTTTGATAAAACCCAACAACGAGAAATTTTAAACGGTGCGGGAAACCAACTCCAAGCCTTTAGCGACAGCGGCCAATATTGGGACGCTTGGAATATTGACCCCGATTATAACACAAAACCTCTACCGCCCACAAAATTAAAATCAATTCAGTGGCAAGAATATGGAGAAATTCAACAACGCTTGCGGGTAGTGCGTCAATTGGGAAAATCGGAATTTTGTCAAGATTACATTTTACAGCTTGGTTCACCACTTTTGAAAATAGCTAATACTGTAAATTGGCAAGAAAATCAGGTATTAGTAAAAACAGCCTTTCCCCTCAATTTTACAGCGGAATTTGTCACTTATGAAATCCCCTGCGGTGTTATTCGTCGTCCCACAAAGCCCCAAACCCCCGCAGATAAAGCAAAATGGGAAGTACCGGCTTTACGTTGGTCAGATATAACCACAGATACTCAAAGCGGAAAATACGGAGTCAGTCTCATAAACGATTGTAAATATGGCTACGATGCTCAACCTAATCAACTGCGGTTAACTCTGCTGAGAAGTTCCCAATGGCCAGATAAACAAGCTGATATAGGTATACATCAATTTACTTATGGCTTATACTCTCATCAAGGGAGTTGGGAAGAAGGGGATACAGTTAAACGAGGATATGAATTAAATGTACCTTTAGAAATATTAGCAAGTCCGCCAAAGCGGAAATTTAACACAAAGGCTGCTCAAAGTCAAAGTTTCTTAGAATTATCAGCGAACAACCTAATTATGATGGCACTTAAACCCAGTGAAGATCATCCTGAAAAATACATTCTTCGCTGTTATGAATGTCATCAAAAAACAGCCGAGTTATTTTTGCGAAGTGATTTTCTGACTTTAGGGCAACCATTGGACTTACTAGAACAGTATATCAAATCAGAAGAAGTATGTCAAGGGGTTGTGAATATTCAACCTGGGAAAATTGTTACTTTTGAGGTTGTCGTTCATCTGCGTTGAACTTCTAATTTTTTGTACCTCACTTGCATGAGATTTATTACAATATAATGGGGAATTTTACAAGAGTTAGGAAAGAATGAACCACGAAGGAGCGAAGAATACGAAGGAAGGAAGGTTTATCTGGATATTTTGCCTAAGTCTTAATATAAAATTAAAGCAAAAGATTAATCTCAACAAGCAGACTCCATGCGTATTTCTCTCAACTGGTTACAAGAACTCGTAGAAATCAAACTGACTCCAGCAGAACTGGCGGAAACCTTGACAATGGCCGGGTTTGAAGTGGAAGATATAGAAGATCGTCGCACTTGGGCCGCAGGGGTAGTTGTGGGGAAAGTTCTGGAACGTCAACCCCACCCCAACGCAGATAAGTTAAGCGTTTGTACAGTAGATATTGGTGCTGCGGAAACTGTGAATATCGTTTGTGGCGCTGGGAATGTCCGCGCAGATATCTACGTCCCCGTGGCTACTACGGGAACTTATTTACCTAATATTGATTTAAAAATCAAACCCGCAAAACTGCGCGGTGTTCCCTCTAATGGGATGATATGTTCTTTGAAAGAATTGGGTTTACCTACAGATATTGACGGTATTCATATCTTTAGTGAAGAAAATCTGGTTTTAGGTAGTGACGTGCGTCCCCTGTTGGGTTTGGAAGATGTGATTTTAGATGTCACTGCTACCGCTAACCGTGCTGACGCTTTATCTATGGTGGGTATTGCGCGGGAAGTCGCAGCTTTAACTGGGGGAAAATTATCAATTCCCGAAATTACGAAAGTAGAAAATACTCAAACCGCAAAAAACCTGACTTTGAAAATCTCGGAAACCCAAGCTTGTCCTGCTTATATTGGTACGGTTGTTGAAAATATCAAAATTGCGCCCTCTCCTGAATGGTTACAACAACGTTTACGGTCTGCGGGAGTGAGACCAATTAATAATGTGGTTGATATCACTAATTACGTTTTATTAGAAAGAGGACAACCTCTTCACGCTTTCGATAAAGACCGTTTACAATCTCTTTCTGGTGGAGAACAATTAACAATGGGGGTGCGATTTGCAGAAACGGGAGAAACTTTAACAACTTTAGATGGAAATAATCGCAATTTATCACCCCAAAATTTATTAATTACTGCTAATAATTACCCGGTGGCTTTAGCTGGTGTTATGGGTGGTGAAGCAACGGAAGTTCATGAAGGTACGCAAAGTTTAGTTTTGGAAGCAGCGTTATTTGATTCTGTAGTTATTCGTCGTTCTTCTCGCAGTGTGGGGTTGAGAAGTGAAGCTTCTGGAAGATATGAAAGGGGTGTAAATCGCGCTGAATTAGAAATAGCTTGTCACCGGGCTTTATCTTTAATTCAAGAATTAGCTTATGGGGTAATTGTTCAACAAGAAATTTCTGATTATCGTCCAGATATTTCTACCTGGTCTCATTCTATTCATCTGCGTTTGGATAAAATTAATCAAGTATTGGGTCCAATTGAATTAGGACAGGAAACAGGAGAATTACAACCAAAAGATGTAGAAAAAATTCTCACTGCTTTAGGATGTAAATTGGTAAAAATTGATGAACGGAATTGGACAGTTACAGTACCTCCCTATCGTTATCGAGATCTAGAACGGGAAATTGATTTAATTGAAGAAGTTGCCCGGTTATATGGTTATGATAAATTCTGTGATACTTTACCAGAAAAATCCGAAGCTGGTTATCTATCTTTAGATCAAGAATTAATTCGCAGGTTGCGTGGTTATTTGCGGGCCGAGGGTTTGACGGAATTAATGCAATATTCTTTGGTGAAACCTGGGGAGGATAAACAGATTGTTTTAAGTAACCCTTTATTTGCGGAATATTCAGCTTTACGCACTGATTTAATTTCTGGTTTAATTACCGCTTTCCAATACAATTTAGAACAGGGAAATGGGTCGTTAAATGGTTTTGAAATCGGGCGGGTTTTCTGGCGTGAAGAAGAGGGTTTACAAGAAGCAGAAATGCTGGCCGGAATTATCGGTGGTGATATAACTTCTGGTAAATGGTCACGAGGTGGTAAGGAAAAAGCTATTACTTGGTTTGAAGCTAAAGGTATTTTAGAAAGTGTCTTTAAACAACTCAAATTAGTAGTAGAATTTCAACCAGAAAATCGAGATTCTCGTTTACACCCCGGCCGCACAGCTTCATTGTGGATAAAAGGTAATAGACTGGGAACATTTGGACAAATTCACCCCCAATTACGCCGCGAAAAAGATTTACCAGCAGCTGTTTATGTGTTTCAATTAGATTTAGATGCTTTGTTGGATGCTTGGGATGATGATGATTTATTAATTCCTAAATTTAGTTCCTATTCTACCTATCCAGCAAGTGATAGAGATTTGGCGTTCTTCGCACCAGTGAAAGTGACAGTTTGCGAACTCGAAAAAGTCATTAATAAAGCCGGAAAAGGCTTATTAAATTCTGTGGAATTGTTTGATGAATATCGCGGTGACAATGTCCCCGCAGGACAACGCAGTTTAGCCTTTCGTTTAGTATATCGTGCCAGCGATCGCACGCTGACAGAAAGTGAAATTGAACCGATTCATAATCAAGTGCGTTCTGCTTTGGTGGAAAAGTTTGGTGTCAATTTAAGAAGTTAATAACAGCGGTTTTTGTTTCCCGCTGAAATATTAATCTTTTCAGTCCCCGACTTCTATGATTAATTTGATTAAATTATCATCACTTATTGACACAATTCAAAAAGAAGTCGGGGATATTATATCTTAATCTTCAACTTTTTATAACCAAGCCTTTTCCCAATCACCCATCACCCATCACCCATCACCCATCACCCATCACCCATCACCCATCACCCATCACCCATCACCCATCACCCATCACCCATCA
>OMJF01000018.1 GCA_900299285.1 Anabaena sp. 54
CCGGGGTATTTCCCTAAATAATTTAGGTAGGTATGAAGAAGCCATATCATCCTACGATAAAGCTGTGGAATTTAAACCTGATGATCACCAAGCTTGGTATAATAAATCTTGCATTTATGCGTTACAAAGTAATATTGAACAAGCAATTGAAAACCTACAAATAGCCATTAATTTGCATCCTGAAAAAGTTAGAGAATGGACAAAAACTGATTCAGATTTTGATGCTATTCGAGAAGATGAACGTTTTCAAGCATTACTTACAACTATTTCCTATTAAATAAACCACATTTTTTATTTGACGCAAACAAAGAGAAATGAAGAATATTAGAGAAATCATGAGGGAAGTGATAGCGAAAAACCCCAACTTCTAATATAAATCTATAATATATAGGACTTACGCACAAGTCACGGAATAATGAACCACGAAGGAGCGAAGATAACGAATAAAAGAGGGTTTGAGAGGTATTTTGCGTAAGTCCTGATATATTGATAATCTTATCAAAGAAGTCGGGGATGTTATTGTTCAATTATCGTCTATATTCATCTCCACAATCACCAATTAATTGATATAAATCCCGCGAATGTTGAGAAACTGCATCTATTTTCCCGATATCTTCCGCATCTAAATTAAAACTAAATACCCTAGCATTATCTGACAAATGTTCTGCAATCCCCAATCTAGCGCCGACAATTACACCCCCCACTGCTGGCTGATTTAAAATGTAATTTACAGCCACATTAGCAATACTCACTTGATGTTTATCAGCAATGGTTTTTAAGGTATTTAGTAACTCTTGAAATAGTCCCCAACCACCCCAATTATCAATCATTTGTTTGTATTTTCTCAAGCTGGTGGTATTTATTTCTAAACCTTTAGGTTCTGGTTTTTGTAAATATTTTTCTGATAACAAACCACCACAAATAGTACCATAGGTAAACAATTTAATATCATGTTCTTGACAAAATTTAACCATATTTACCTGTGGTCTTCTGTCTACGAGAGAAAACTGCACTTGATTAGAAACAATTTTGATTCCTGCTGCGGTAATAATTTGCAAATGTTCCGTATCAAAATTAGTTAAAGCTAAATGTTTGATTTTCCCTTCATTTTGCAATTCTACCATATATTTGAGAGCATCTAAATAATTATGATCTCGATATTCCCACCAATGGAACTGCATTAAATCCAATGATTTAACGTTCATTCTTCTCAAAGAGATATCAATATTTTCCTCAACCAATTTTTTTGTCATTTTCCCAGGACGAGGAACCCATTTTGTAAAAGCCTGAATATTATTTACAGCTTCCTCTCCACGAGTTGCGATTAATTGACGACGAAACTCACCAATAAAGTCCTCAGCAGGTCCATAATGGTCTGCTAAATCCCAAGTTGTAAAACCAGAATCAACATATTGAAACATAGACTCAATTGCAGTTTTAGGGTTAATGCGTCCATGTCCTCCCGAAACTTGCCACATTCCATTTAAAATTCGGCAAATTTTCAAATCCGGGGTAAATTGTAAATAGCTTTCTTGAGGTAAAATCATAGTTTTTATATTGTTATTTCCAGTTTTTTTCTGCTTGTTCCAAAACATAATTTGCAACTTGTTGAATTTCCGCTGTTGTCAATCTTTCTTTGTAAGCTGACATATTATTTTTACCATTGGTGACAATGGCTGTAATTGCTTCCAAAGAATCCATTTTATATCTTTTGAGTGCATTCTTTTTTAAACTTTTACCACGTCTAATGATGTTTTCTCCATGAATATGACAACCAGCACAATGGAAATCAAAAATTTCTGCACCTTGAGAAGTATTTAAGGCGTTAACTGGTGAAGTAGAATTAATTATCCACAAGCAAAAAGTGAATAATATCAATGTTACCATTTTTGTTACCATTTTTTTCATAAAGATGCAAAATCTCCTGTAAACCCGACAAATTTTGTACATTCTTCTGCAAAAGCTTCGGCTTCGCTGATATCTTCAATTTTATAGCACATAATGCGTTTTCCGTCGGGCATTTTTTTAGAACCAATTAATTCACCTTTGTAATTTTCTGCTATTTTCTTAAATTCAACACCAGAAAGTTTCCAAGATTGATCATCACAAGTGATATTTACCTGCCACATAATTTAAAATTTATTTATTGATCAATATTAATTATTTCATAAGTTGGCAACATTTAACTAAAAACCCTGGCGAATGAAATTCGCGGCTATACATAAACCCTGGCGAATGAAATTCGCGGCTATACAGACAAAACCCACCTGCGTGGGTTCTCACTTGAACCCTGGCGAATGAAATTCGCGGCTATACATAAACCCTGGCGAATGAAATTCGCGGCTATACAGACAAAACCCACCTGCGTGGGTTAAAAAGTTCTCATTCCTGAGTCCGCGTAGGCGGACTTTGCTTGTGTAGTAGCGACTTCTAGTCGCCGAATATACTACCTTGAGATAGATATGATTTTCTATCTTTAGGGAGTGTTAATAACAGAAATATTTTACCATACTGAATATAAGTATTGCGTGATATCTTCATTAAATATGGCCATGAATAAGAACATTAAAGAACAAATTCAATTAGATCTACGTCAAGCTAAAGAAACAGGACAGTTAAAATCCGAACGCATTCGAGAAATTGTTAAATCTGCTGTTTCTCAAGTTAGTTTTGAATTTCAAGAAGGTTCTCATGAACTGAGTAATTTAGTTAATGATGCTGTTTCTACTGTCATTGACAATTTACAAGAGAAAAGCAGTGAAGTCAAGGAAGGAGTAGTAGCTTCAATTGAAGGCGCTATGGAAGCAATAAATCTGAAAAAACACTCAAATATCGTTCAAACTCAAACAGAAATAAAGCAGTTACAAGCAAAATTAGATCAAGAAGAAGAAAAACTACAAAGTGAAATTGAAGGAATTTTTACAAAGATAGTAGAAACAAGTCAAGATAAATCTGTTGATACAAAAACTGCTATTAATTCAGCAATTAATTCTATTAAAGATAAAGATAGTGAAGAAATGGCATTTTTAAGAAAACGTTATGCACAATTACAAGCACAATTAGCAATTGTCCGAGCGAATTTATTTGCGCGTTATAGCGGAAGTGATCAAGAAGTACAAGATTATTTAACTGAAGCAAAACAATGGTATGATAAATCCCATCCACAAGCTGAATCTATTACTTTACAAGTAAAGGAAAAATACTCACTTTTAGAACAGAAGTTAGCAGAAGCAGGTTCAGCAATAGCCAAACAAGAACGTCAATTAAAACAAACTTTGCGGGAGTTACTATTAGCAACGGCTGATTTATTTAAAGATAAAGATATTCGGGCTTAATATTCGCAATTTTGTTTTTTTAAAATTTCTATATAAATGAGTAAATTAATTTTGATAATTTTTAATTTACTCATTATTTTTATTTATAACCTATTAGCCTATGGAATAATTAACTTATTGTTTTATTCCCTTCATTGATAAACTTATGCGTTTTAGTTTTTCGTTGATTTCTAAAACTTGTACTTTAACAACTTGTCCAACTTTGACAATTTTTTTGGGATCATCTACAAATTTATCAGCAAGTTGGGAAATATGCACTAAACCATCTTGATGTACACCAATATCAACAAAAGCACCGAAATTAGCAACATTAGTAATAATTCCTTCTAGTTCCATTCCTGCGGTTAGATCCTTAATTTCTTTGATTCCTGCTTTAAAGGTAGCATATTTAAATTCAGCACGAGGATCTCTTCCTGGTTTTTCTAATTCCCTGAGAATATCCCGCAGGGTTGGTTCTCCAATGGTGTCGGTAATGTATTTTTTAATGTTGGCTTTTTTGAGGTTTTCAGCTATTTGTGTAACTTGATTTAAAGATAATCCTAAATCAGCAGCTATAGATTTTACTAAAGGGTAACTTTCTGGATGAACTGCGGTATTATCTAAGGGGTTTTCGCTATTACGAATTTTTAAAAAACCTGCGGCTTGTTCAAAAGCTTTTGGTCCTAATTTTGCAACTTTTAAGAGTTGACGACGATTTGTAAATGCTCCATTTTCGTTACGATAGATGATAATATTATTGGCGATAGTTGGGGTAATTCCTGACACAAATGTTAGCAGTTCTTTAGAAGCGGTATTCAAATCTACACCCACATAATTAACGCAACTTTCTACAGTTTCATCTAATTTCTTTTTCAGTAATTTTTGATCAACGTCATGTTGATATTGTCCCACACCAATTGATTTAGGATCTATTTTAACTAGTTCTGCTAAAGGATCTTGTAATCTGCGGCCAATACTAATTGCACCCCGCACGGTAATATCTAAATCAGGAAATTCTTCCCTTGCTACTTCACTAGCAGAATATATAGATGCACCAGATTCATTTACCATAACTTTAACTGGTTTATGGGCTATATTTGGTAATATTTCGGCGATAAATTCTTCTGTTTCCCGTGAGGCTGTACCGTTACCAATAGCTATTAATTGAATTTGGTATTTTTCCAGTAATTTTTTGATAGTTTGTGCCGCTTTTTGGCGTTGTTCTACTGCTTGGTGGGGAAAGACAGCCTGATATTCTAAGAATTTGCCAGTTTCATCTAATATAGCTACTTTACAACCAGTTCTAAAGCCCGGATCTATAGCCATTGTCGGTTTCATTCCTGCGGGCGCTGATAATAGTAATTCTCGCAAATTGGTTTCAAAGGTTTTGATTGATTCTATGTCAGCATAGGTTTTTTTATCTTTAATGACTTCGCTAATTAATGAGGTTTTCATTAAGCGATTAAAACCATCTTTTAACATTCCTTGATAAAAATCTCGAATGTTGCTAACTTTGGTCTTTATTTCTTGCGATTCTAAATAACCCAGAACAAAATCTTCATCAAAAACAATCTCAAAACTGAGAATTTTTTCATCTTCTCCTCGACATAAAGCCAACATATTATGAGGGGCGATATTTTTGACTTTAATTTGATAATTTCGGTACATTTCAAATTTGGTTGTTCCTTGGGGATGTTCATCTTTAACGCGACAAGTAAACACCCCATTTTCTAGCAAAAAATCACGGATATATGCCCGTAATTCTGCTTTTTCTGCTACTTCTTCCGCTAAAATATCCGATGCACCTTTTAAGGCTTCATCTGTGTTTTTTACTCCCAAAGTTTCGGAAATATATTTTGCTGCTTCTGCTTCTAAGGATACGGAAATCCCATTTTTCACATTCACAGATTTAATGAATATTGCCAGGGGTTCTAAACCTTTTTCTCTGGCAATGGTAGCACGGGTACGACGTTTAGGACGATAGGGTAAATATAAATCTTCCAGTTCAGTTTTTTGTAAACAAGATGCTATTTTTGTGTTTAGTTCTGGAGTAAGTTTATCTTGTTGAGCGATCGCATTCACAATTACTTTTTTTCTTTCTTCTAATTCTGTTAAGTAATTATATCTATCTTGTAAATCCCGCAATTGCATTTCATCCATTTCATCTGTTCGTTCTTTACGATAACGCGCAATAAAGGGAATTGTTGCCCCTTCTGCTAAAAGTTCCAGTGCATTTTGTACCTGGTGGGGTTTAAGTTTTAATTCACTTGCAAGCAGTTGAGAAATATTCAACATTTGTGATTTCAATTAAAGGATTTTCAGAAATTAATATTAGCATCAATAGATATTATTATATCACTTAAGTAGGAATAGGGTTGTCAGTCACGTCATTAGTTTCATCTTCCAAATCATGATCCCATTTGCAAATAGCTACACCATGGCTTAATATTGAATGTATTGCCATTTTCCCTTGGTTAAGTATAACATAAATAACTTCGCCGAAAATGGTTCAAGTATACTAGTATTAAAAAGTAGTTCGTAGTTTAGGAGTGGAAATGCCTTTATTTTTCTTAATGACATTAGTTACAGGTCTAATGACCAGCTATCTCTTCAAAATAAATGATGGTGAAATCACCAATATTGTAGGTGTTTTCACAGCGATCATTTTTATTGTGAGTTTAGTATTAGCGCCTTGGCAATTTCAATTTGGTTTGTTGATTTTTGTGGTCATTGTTAGTAACAAATTACTGAAGAAAAATTGGTTTTAAGTCAATTTTTTCAGGAACTTTCGCAAGTCAAATCCAAAATAAAATCAAGTCGGCAATTATCCACCCTCTGTCAAAGATAATCATTAATGGGAATGAGGGTGTTGATACTTGGATAAAAAATATCATAGTCTCAAAAATCAAAAAGGATCTTATCCCGGACCATTTTATTCTTGTGCAACTTTTAAGATAATCAAAGCGATTAAACTTCATTAACCACGGTATCCGTCAATTCCGACAAGTCAGAAAGCACAATAGAATCATGCGTCACGGTAAAGGCAGTTGCTTACAAAGCACGTAATAAAATATTACGTGCGCCATTCACATCACGAGAAATTTGGATTCCGCAATGTGGACATTTAAAGATCTTATTCCCACTTAATTTATGATGAACATGACCGCAATTGCCACAGGTTTTTGATGTATATGATTCGTTACAAAGAACCACTATTGTGATCATTCCCTACTAGGTACTTAGTAGTTCTAATCATTCCATTCACCGCGAGGGGGAATAGGTGTGCGCAGAGGGGTACGTGTTAACTCATCATCTCTGTTAAAATCACCTCGTAGCCATTGACGGATAGCCACCTCAATCACTTTACTAGGATCATTGGTGAGATGTTGAATTTGTTCTATTAATTCAGAATCTAAATGGAGCGCGATTTCTTTTTTATCAGCGCGTCCCGTATCTGTATTTTTAGGCTGTTCTTGCATATTCATGGGATTAAATGCTGTGAAATTTTTTTCTCGAAACCGTGATCAATCAGTGATGATATTTATAATCTGTGCCTATTTAATTGTAGGCTACTGAGTCAGCATCGCTAGGAGCTATAAATAGATTTAACATAATAACGTAAGTTGTTAGTTAGGCACTGTGTTAGAATCAAAAATAAAGATTAAAGAATAAACAGCCACAAAAACAGGAATTTTATCACCAGTTACCTATTGCCTATTACCAGTCTCAACTAGATAACTAGCAACTTGAGTTAAAATACATGAAGTAAATAGTTTCACTTTGGTTTGCTTGAGGGCAAAAATGGTATATGACTGACGTTCCCGCAGATCGCATTCGCAATTTTTGTATTATTGCTCACATTGACCACGGAAAATCAACTCTCGCTGATCGTTTACTACAGGCCACTGGTACTGTAGAAGATAGACAGATGAAAGAGCAGTTTCTGGATAACATGGATTTGGAACGGGAGCGCGGCATTACAATTAAGCTGCAAGCTGCCCGGATGAATTATACTGCTAAAGATGGTCAGCAGTATGTTCTCAATTTAATTGATACTCCTGGTCATGTGGACTTTTCCTATGAAGTGTCCCGTTCTCTTGTGGCTTGTGAAGGGGCATTACTGGTTGTGGATGCGTCCCAAGGCGTAGAAGCACAAACCTTAGCCAATGTCTATTTAGCCCTAGATAGTAATCTAGAAATTATCCCGGTTTTAAATAAAATTGATTTACCAGGGGCTGAACCAGAGCGAGTAATTGGGGAAATAGAAGAAATTATTGGTTTGGACTGTAGTGGGGCGATTTTAGCCTCTGCTAAGGAGGGAATTGGTATTCCTGAGATATTAGAAGCTATTGTCGAACGAGTTCCCCCACCAGCCAATACTATCAATGAAAGTCTCCGAGCCTTGATTTTTGATAGTTACTACGATAGTTACCGGGGTGTAATTGTTTACTTCCGGGTTATGGATGGAACTGTCAAAAAAGGCGATCGCATTTACTTAATGGCATCAGGTAAAGAATACGTCATTGATGAATTAGGTATTCTCGCACCCACTCAAAAGCAAGTAGAAGAGCTTCATGCTGGAGAAGTAGGTTATTTAGGTGCAGCAATTAAAGCTGTAGCTGATGCTAGAGTAGGAGATACTATTACCCTATGTAAGAACAAAGCCGCAGAAGCTCTACCCGGTTATGCAGAAGCTAACCCCATGGTATTTTGTGGTATGTTTCCCATAGATGCAGATCAGTTTGAAGACCTACGGGAAGCTTTAGAAAAACTAGAACTTAATGATGCTGCGCTACAGTATGAACCAGAGACCTCTAGCGCCATGGGTTTTGGTTTTCGGTGCGGGTTTTTGGGATTGTTGCACATGGAAATAGTCCAGGAACGCCTAGAACGGGAGTATAATCTAGATTTAATCATTACCGCGCCTTCAGTGGTGTACAAAGTCGTCACCAATAAAGGTGAGGAATTATACATTGATAATCCCAGTCGTTTACCCAGCCCCAATGAACGGGAGAGAATTGAAGAACCCTATGTCCAAGTAGAAATGATTACTCCAGAAATCTACGTTGGTTCATTAATGGAGTTGTCACAGAACCGTCGGGGAATCTTCAAAGATATGAAATATCTTACCCAAGGACGGACTACACTCACCTATGAATTGCCTTTAGCGGAAGTTGTCACCGACTTTTTTGATCAAATGAAATCCCGTTCTCGCGGTTACGCCAGTATGGAGTATCATCTGATTGGTTATCGGGAAAATCCTCTGGTAAAATTAGATATCATGATTAACGGTGATCCAGTAGATTCCCTAGCCATGATTGTCCACCGAGATAAAGCTTATAATGTGGGGAGAGCAATGGCGGAAAAACTCAAAGAACTCATTCCCCGTCATCAATTCAAAGTCCCCATTCAAGCTGCCATTGGTGCTAAAGTCATTGCTAGTGAACATATCCCGGCTATGCGCAAAGATGTCCTCGCTAAATGCTATGGTGGTGACATCAGCCGGAAAAAGAAACTGTTACAAAAGCAAGCCAAAGGTAAAAAACGAATGAAGGCTGTCGGTACTGTTGATGTACCCCAGGAGGCTTTTATGGCTGTTTTAAAGCTGGATAAAACCTAATTTCCAGATTTTTTACTTGTGCCATCTCGCCTGTAATTGCTGTAATTTCAGTCAATACAGGCGATTTGATGCCTAAGATTTGATCCCCAAAACCCTTAAATGCTAAATAAAGTATATAGTTGTCACTATCTTAAATAATTTAAGATAGTTCTTCATTATCAAGATAAGGATAACACATTCAAAACTTTTTGTCAATACCAAAAAAAATTTTTCGCGGTTTTTTGGCGTTAGCCATATCAGAATATCCAGTATTAAAGGATTTGCAGAATGAAGAGGGGGATTTTATGATGATACAAACAATTTAAGATAGTTCTTCCTTATCAAGATAAGGATAACATATTTAAAACTTTTTGTCAATACCATAAATCTATATTTAGCTCTTTTTTTCGATTTTTCGCAAAACATAATGCGGCGATTATGTAAACAAGGAAGGAAGCCAGAGAATTTATTCCCTGGCTTATAACCGAGTGGGGGGTTCAAAAATTATTGGAGTGTCTATTGAATTTACGTTTAGCCCAAACACCAATACCAAAAAGAACTGTACTACCTAATACTGGCAGGGTATCAGTTTCCCAGGGAACACCCTGAATTTGAGCGTTACTCAAGGTTAAGGTTGATACCCCTGTTGCATCCACAGTATCAACAACTCCAATACCGATGTTATAACTTCCGGATGAAGCGAAGGTATAGCTATAAGAACTATTACCCGTTAAGGTTTGAATAACATTGTTAATGGTGACAAAAGCTTGATCTGTATCTCCACTTGTGAAATTCCAGTTGAAGCTAAATACATCTCCAGCATTGATGTTATTCAAGGTACTTTTAATTGCTGAACCACGTTGATTCTCTGGAATAGCAGTGGCAAAATTGTTCGCATTAATACCCAAAAATTGCTCTAAACTACCAGTACCACCACCAGTATCAACCGTATTTAATGAACCTGATTTAATAACCGTGTTGTTACTACTAACATCTCCAATGGAGGTAAAGGTACTCAAATCAACTAAAGTGATAGAGTAAGCAGGAGTAGAGATTGCTACGGAAGTGAGACCAGATGCTAGGGTGATACCGATGGTGATGAGAGAGTTTTTGAATTGAGTTAACATAGATTTCCTGATAGAAAATGTGAAAATGTTAAAAAACAAAATTGTTGAAGTTATTTAACTGGGTAGTAGTGATGTTATCAAGTTGA
>OMJF01000019.1 GCA_900299285.1 Anabaena sp. 54
ACTATTAATATTAGTAACTTGCTTAGAATGGTTATGGCGTGATAGAGAGGATTTCTTTATTGGTGCAAATCTCAGCATCTATTATAGCCGACAACAGTTAAAAAATCGAGACTTTAGAGGACCAGATTTTTTTCTAGTCAAAGACACCCAAAAACGTCCTCGTCTGTCTTGGGTAATTTGGGAAGAAGATGGTAAATATCCTAATGTGATTATTGAACTACTGTCTGATTCTACCGCGAAAGTAGATAAGGGATTGAAAAAACAGTTATATCAAAATCAATTCCGCACTCCTGAGTATTTTTGGTTTTCACCAAATACCTTAGAATTGGTGGGGTGGAGATTAACAGACAGTGAATATAAGATTATTCCAGTGTCGGAAAATGGCTGGTATTGGAGTCAAGAACTGGGATTATACTTAGGAATTTGGGGAAATAGATTGAGGTATTTTACCGTTGCGGGAAGATTGGTACTAACACCAGAAGAAGCAAATTTAGAGGAAATTAGAAAAGCTGAAGCTGAAAAGCAAAGGGCTGAAGCTGAGAAGCAAAGGGCTGAAGCTGAGAAGCAAAGGGCTGAAGCTGAGAAGCAAAGGGCTGAAGCTGAGAAGCAAAAGGCTGAAACTGAGAAGCAAAGGGCTGAAACTGAGAAGCAAAGGGCTGAAGCTGAAAAGCAAAGGGCTGAAACTGAAAAGCAAAGGGCTGAAACTGAAAAGCAAAGGGCTGAAACTGAAAAGGAAAGAGCAAATAAATTAGCAGAATATTTGCGATCGCTCGGTGTAGATCCTGATAGTGTGGTTAATTAGGAAAAAACTATGACTACAACCATAAATTTAAGTAATATCACCATTGAATATCCTAGCGCTGATGGAGAACCCGTGGCAGAAACCTATATACATCTCTATGCGATTTTAACTACTTTAGAAGTATTGAAACAATACCTAGCAGGAAGACAAGCAACGGTACTAGCAAATCAATTTTTATATTATGCTCAAGGTTTTCCGAGATTAAGAGTAGCACCAGATGTGATGGTAATTTTTGACGTACCACCTGGGGGTAGAGATAATTATAAAGTTTGGGAAGAAGGTCAAATTCCCCAAGTTGTCTTGGAAATGACTAGTGCGGGAACTCAAAAGCAAGACCAAGAGCAAAAGAAGTTATTATATGAACAATTAGGAATTGTAGAATATTGGTTATTTGATCCAAAAGGAGAATGGATAAACAAAAAGTTACAGGGGTATCGTTTACAGGACGAGATATATCAACCCATTACCGATAGTTTATCTCAGCCATTGGGATTGCGTCTAGAGGTAGAGGGGGAGCTTTTAAGATTTTATCGTCTTGATACAGGTGATAAATTACTCATACCTACAGAACTGGCTGAAAAAGCTCATAATGAAATGCAAAGGGCTGAAGCTGAACGGGAAAGGGCTGAAACTGAAAAGCGACGGGCTGAAACTGAACGGGAAAGAGCAAATAAATTAGCAGAATATTTGCGATCGCTCGGTGTAGATCCTGATATGATAAACTAAAAATTAAGCAAAAATAAATAATATGTATCAAAATTATCCAGCATTGTCTACAGGAGGTTATTTGAAAAGTCTAATTTACTACTTACCTTGGGGACGATAATTCCTGGCTATACAGACAAAAAACCATCTTCATGGGTTTCAAATTTACCCAGGTGGAGTTTATTTGTGTATTAGCGATTTATAATCGCCGATAGCCGGGGTAACGTAGTTACATATCATATATCTTGAAAACAATCTCCTAGTGGCATAATTATTGTATCCGGGGATGGACTTGTTTCATCTGTAGCGACATCAATTTATGGATTTGTGGTAAATGGAAGTAATACGTTTAGATAGTGTTTCATTGTGGAGAAGGACTCAAGAGGAATTTTCCTATGATTTAAAAAAAACACTCCTATCTATAATAGAGGGTAAATATCGCCAACCTGCGAAAAAGTTAGTGTTAAATAATATTAACCTAGTAGTTAACAAGGGCGAAAAAATAGGTATAATCGGCGCAAATGGTTCGGGTAAGTCCACGCTGTTAAAGATAATTTCTGGTATTCTTAGGCCTACAACTGGTAATGTCAGGGTTCGGGGTCAAGTCGCACCTTTAATTGAACTAGGAGCAGGTTTTGATCCAGATATTTCTGTCATGGACAATATACTTCTCTATGGCGTATGATTGGGTTTTTCTAGGACTGAAATGAAAGCAAGAACGCGTTCTATTTTGGAGTTTGCTGAATTAGAAGATTATACTTTAGTTCCAGTTAAGAGTTTATCTTCGGGTATGGTAGCTCGTTTGGGTTTTGCTATTGCGACAGATGTACAACCGGATATTTTAATTTTGGATGAAGTTTTATCTGTGGGAGATGAGGGTTTTAAGAATAAGTGTCAGCAAAGAATGGATCAATTTTGGGATGATCATGCTACTGTTTTAGTTGTTTCCCATGATTTACAGTTTATTAGTACATCCTGTGAAAAAGCGATTTATTTAAGTCAAGGAAATATGAAATTTGCAGGTGATTCACAAGAGGTGATAGATTACTATTTGGAAAATGTTAAACAATCTGAAA
>OMJF01000020.1 GCA_900299285.1 Anabaena sp. 54
AATCCACCATTATTCGCTGACTATGGTGGATTTTGCTAGATTCTTGGTGTGATGTTGGGTAACATACGTCAACCTACGGGAAATTAGGGGCGATCGCCATTCTTGTAGGGTGCGTAAATGAAATGTAACGCACCTAATTAACGCTTATTCCTCCAAAATATTCAATAATGGAATGTAAAACACCTAATCAATGCTTATTTATTCAAAATATTTAATTTTATGTCTGAAATGATTGTTTGTTGTGCGTTACGCTTCGCTAACACACCCTAGGTTTTCCATTGGTTAATCATTCCAACAGCCTGATGGTTTTTCCTTTCTTTTCCGGATTTTAGTCCGAGGCTATCACGCACAAGAAGATAGTGCGATCATCGAGCTTGTAGGTTAGGTTAAGGAAAGGATAGCAATTGACTATTTAAAAATTAAAAAATTAGTGATCTGTCTTTGATTGTATGAATAAAAGATCACTATTCTTTTCCTTTTTACCACGGAGAATAAAAACCCCTGCTCTTCTTGCGGAAGAGAGGTCTGTTTGTGGTCTATTTACTTGAAAATAGCTGTCAGGTCAATTTAGACAATATTTTGAAAATCTGGATATGATATAAAAGTAAAGGAAAATTAAAAAATATTGATTTCAATGTTAAATGAATCTGCCAAATTGCCAAAAGTTAAAGATTCACTAATCGAGCAAATTCTTTTAGGAAATAAACTTAGTCCTGAATTAATTGCAATTCTGACTATATATTTTGTCCAAGGGATATTAATGTTATCGCGGTTAGCTGTTAGCTTTTTTCTCAAAGATGAATTGTTATTAAGTCCAGTACAAATGTCCGCAATTATCGGTATCAGTACCATACCTTGGATGATCAAACCATTATATGGTTTTGTTTCTGATATTTTACCATTATTTGGCTACCATAGAAAGACTTATATATTCCTATCAGGAATTATCGGAAGTACAGCTTGGTTAAGTCTAGGAACAATAGTTAATAGTGGCTCAACTGCAACAATGATGATTCTTCTTTCTTCTCTTTCTGTTGCTGTTAGTGATGTGATAGTTGATTCCATAGTAGTGGAAAGAGCCAGATCAGAATCAGTAGAAAAATTAGGTTCTTTACAATCTCTTTGCTGGGCTATTTCAGCCATTGGTAGCTTATGTACAGCATACTTTAGTGGCTTACTTTTAGAATACTTTACCGCTCGTACAGTATTTCTAATCACAGCATTATTTCCTATAATTACCTCATTTGTCGCTTGGTTAATTACAGAAAAACCGATCAATAAAGATGATCAAAAAACCAATTATGATGATATTAAATATCAATTAGTACAAATACGTCAAGCAATCACAAAAAAAGCAGTTTTACTACCAACAGTATTTATATTTGTTTGGCACGCTACACCAAATGCCGAATCAGCGTTTTTCTATTTTACAACCAACGAACTACAATTTCAACCAGAATTTTTAGGACGAGTGAGATTAGTCACAAGTTTTGCCTCTTTATTTGGAGTGTGGGCTTTTCAGCGTTATTTTAAAACTATCTCCTTTAAAATTATCTTTACTTGGGGTATTTTTATATCTACTGCTTTAGGAATGACAACTTTATTATTAGTAACTCATACCAACAGACTTTTAGGAATAAATGATCATTGGTTTAGTTTAGGTGATAATTTAATTATTACCGTGATTGGGAAAATTGTATTTATGCCCGTATTGGTATTAGCAACAAAGCTTTGTCCTCCCGGTATAGAAGCCACATTTTTTGCCTTAATAATGTCTGTATTTAATTTAGGAGGAACAGTTTCCTACTGGTTAGGATCTATGATAATGAAATGGTTAGGAATCACAGAAAATCAATTTGATTTATTATGGTTACTAATCATCATTACTAACTGTAGTTCTCTAATTCCCATATTTTTTATTAATTGGCTACCAGATGGTAAAATAGAAACTGATGATAGTTCATCAATATAGTCTTTATAGTCTTTCAGGATAGTCAACCAAAAAAATGCAAACATTAGAAACCCAAGATAACCAAGTTGTAGAAAAATCCTATACCATCAAAGATTGGCAAGGTGGATACGAATCCCTGTCCGAAGAATATGACTATTGGATTGATGATATCGAAGGAGAAATACCCCCAGAATTAGCGGGAACATTATTTAGAAATGGAGCAGGTTTATTAGATATAAATGGAGAAAGATTACACCATCCTTTCGACGGAGACGGGATGATCAGCCGCATTACATTTATCAATGGCCGCGCTCATTTTCGTAACCAATTTGTACAAACATCAGGTTATTTAGCAGAACAAAAAGCAAAAAAAATTCTTTATCGTGGTGTTTTTGGTACACAAAAACCCGGTGGTTGGTTAGCTAATATTTTCGATTTTAACCTGAAAAATATTGCTAATACCAACGTTATTTATTGGGGTAAAAAACTCCTAGCATTATGGGAAGCAGCCGAACCCTATTTACTCAATCCTCACACCTTAGAAACCGTAGGAAATGAGTATTTTAATGGTGTCTTATCCCAGGGAGAAGCCTTTAGCGCCCACCCACGAATTGATCCCCATGGAATATTAGTTAACTTTGCCATAAAACCGGGATTATTAACCACAATTACCATCTTTGAATTGAATACAAAGGGAGAAGTTACCAGCAAAAAAAATTATAAAGTTCCTGGTTTTTGCTTTATTCATGATTTTGTAATTACAGAAAATTACTGTATCTTTTTCCAAAATCCCGTTAACTTTAACCCCATACCTTTTGTTTTAGGAATATGTGGTGCAGCCGAATGTATTAAAGTGCAAAAAAATCAACCCACAAAAATCATCATTATTCCTCGCACAACAAAAACACAAACTAAAAATGTTAAAGTGTTAGAAACCAAAGCCGGTTTCATTTTCCATCATGTTAATGCTTTTGAACTAGAAAATGAAATTATCGTTGATTCTATTTGTTATGAATCATTAATGAAGGTTGAACCCAATAGCGATTATCGCAAAACTGATTTTGAGAAAAATTCACCTCCCCAAATATGGAGATTTCATCTGAATTTATTGGAAAATAAAGTTCAAAATCAATTAATAGATAGTCGTACTGCTGAATTTCCTACAATTAACCCGCGTCACGTAGGTAAACCATACCGTTATTTATACAGTGCTGCAGCTCATAAATCAACAGTTAATGCACCATTACAAGCCATTTTTAAGGTAGATTTAGAATCAGGAAAAAAACAACTTTGGACTACAGCACCGCGAGGATTTGTAGGAGAACCAATTTTTGTTCCTCGCGCAAATTCTCAACAAGAAGATGATGGTTGGATCATATTTGTAGTTTACAATGCAGAAAATCATCGTTCAGAGATAGTGATTTTAGATGCTCAGAATTTGGAAAAAGGTAGAATTGCAAAATTACGTCTAAAACATCATATTCCCTACGGTTTACATGGGAGTTTCACACCAGAAATATTCATTTAACGTAGGTTGGGTTGACCAAAGGAAACCCAACAATATCATATTCATTTAACGTAGGTTGGGTTGACCAAAGGAAACCCAACAACATCATACAACCGAAAAAATAATTGTAACAAAAACTACAAAATTTATATATTTCTCAAAAAAACAAGGTAAGCTAACCTTAGGAATCCAGTTGACAAAGACACTATACTCAGGAATAAATATTATGGTAATAACCTCTCTCCCACTTATGGAAAGTGATTCTCCGGCGCATATTTGCCCGTATGATCAAGCTTGTAGCTATTTACAATGGGCTGCTAAAGAATTAAAACTAGATCAAGGTATCGTAGAAATACTGAGCTATCCCCGGAAAGTTGTCACAGTTTCTATCCCAGTGAAAATGGATAATGGAAATGTGCGGGTTTTGACAGGACACCGGGTACAACATTCAGATATTTTAGGACCATATAAAGGTGGTATTCGCTACCATGAGGCTGTGACATTACGGGAAGTTTCCGCATTGGCCATGCTTATGACTTGGAAATGTGCATTGTTAGGTATCCCTTATGGTGGCGGGAAAGGGGGAATTCCCATAGACCCCAAAAAGTTCACTGTGGGGGAATTAGAGCGAATTAGCCGCCGTTATATTAGTGAATTAATTAAAGACATTGGACCATCAGTAGATATACCTGCTCCCGACATGGGAACATCAGCGCGGGAAATGGCATGGATGATGGATACTTACTCCGTTAATGTGGGTCATTCTGTACCAGGAGTAGTTACAGGCAAACCTCTATCTATTGGTGGTTCATTAGGACGAGAAATGGCTACTGGACGCGGTGTAATGATTATTATCCGTGAATCCCTCGCAGATCATGGTAAATCCCTTGCTGGAGCGCGGGTAGCGATTCAAGGCTTCGGTAATGTCGGTGGTGCTGTTGCAGAATTATTACATAAAGCAGGGGCAAAAATTATCGCTGTTTCCAGTGGCGCTGGAGGTATATTTTCTGAAGCTGGTCTTGATATTCCTGTTGTTAAAGCTTATGCTGCTGAAAACCGTCGCAGTGTAGTGGGATTTCCTCAAGGTAAACCTATTAGTAATGCAGATTTGCTAACTTTATCCTGTGATGTACTAATTCCCGCTGCATTAGAAAACCAAATCACTCAAGAGAATGTTAATCAAATTAAAGCGCAATTTATCGCGGAAGCTGCTAATGGTCCTGTAACTTTAGAAGCTAACCGAGCTTTAGAAGCCCGTGGTGTTACCGTCTTACCAGATATTTTAGCCAATGCCGGGGGTGTGGTGGTAAGTTATTTAGAATGGGTACAAGGTCTTTCTTACTTGTTCTGGGGCGAAGAACGAGTTAACAAAGAAATGGAACATTTAATGGTTCAAGCTTACCGTAAGGTGATTCATGAGTCAAAAGTAAGGGGAGTAAATCTGCGGTTAGCTGCTTATACTTTAGGTGTAGGTAGAGTCGCGCAAGCTTTAACTGATAGAGGTTTATATCCTTAGCTATGTTTTTAATCTAGATTAAGTAGGGTGTGTTATAGCTTTAACTTAACGCACCTTTCTACAATTCCCGGACATCATCTTCATAGGGCTTGCTGAATAAACCTAAAACCATTTATTAACAAAGGGTTTCGCGGCTTTTTACCACAAAAAAGTGCCAGGTTTTGGTTAATGGTGTCTCAAAATGAATTGCATTTTTCGGCGTTGGTGAAGTCAGGTATGAAATTTAGAAATTCAAAATTTGAAACTTTGCGTCTTTGCTCCTTTGCATCTAAAGTACTTCGTACTTCGCTTCGCTAAAGCGCGAAATCAATATCATATCCCAATTCAGCAACGCCCATTTTTCTTTGTCGGATCTGGAAAATTGAGGATATCCGAACAGTTTTAGCTATCTGTTACCTTGTGGTGCGGGCATCTTGCCCGCATAAAGTCCACCTGTCTTTATATATCAAGCCTTTTAAAGTGGCTCAGGTCAGATTTGAACTGACGACCCCAGGCTTATGAGTCCCGTACTCTAACCAACTGAGCTACTGAGCCGCGTTGTTTAACCAACTTCTATTAAGATAGCATACAAATTTGTATTTGACAACCATCAATTTGCAAAATTTCCAAAATTTCCAAAATTTGCCCAAAACTAAAAAGAGGGAGTTTACCCCCCTCAATTTGCCAAAAAACTTCTTAATTCCAGATCATCAGGAATTACAAACGATTTGGCAAGAAAGCAATAGGGTTAACAGCACCCTGACCTGAAGGATGAACTTCAAAATGACTATGGGGACCAGTGCTGAAACCAGTGCTACCCATAGCTGCAATAGTCTGACCTTGTTTCACCCTCTGACCAGCTTGCACCAAAATCCGGCTGTTGTGACCATAACGAGTTAAACTGCCATCATCATGGCGGATATCCACGACGTTACCGTAACCACCGCTATTCCAGCCGGCCTTCTCGACCACACCAGCAGAGGAAGCATAAATGGGTGTACCGACTGAGTTAGCAATATCAATTCCCCTGTGCATTCTTCCCCAGCGCCAGCCGTAACCAGAAGTCAGAACTCCCTTTGCTGGCCAAATGTAACCAGTGGTAGAATTAGATGGGAAATTGGGGGTTTCCTCAGTTGTTTTCGGTAGGTATATATCCACCGCAGCCAAAGGTGGTAAAGCCGGAGAAACATTAGTTCCCCGCAATTTACCTAAAGAGTCAGAGGCACTTATTCCAGGAGAAGGAACTGTTAACTTAATCCCAGATGAATTGGGGGCAGAATTCGAGCCAACACCAGTCTTACTGGGCAGAAATTCTGGGTTAATTGGCTCATTGGCAGACCCCGAAGCCGTAACTAGAGGCCGAACCGATTGATTGTTATAGCTGGGTAATATCGCTTTGGGTACAGGAATCTGTAGTCGAACTTGAGACACTACGGGATTATTGGTTGATTCAATAGGAACAGGTACAGACTGGCTATTATTTTTAGTATCTGTAGCAGCCACACCAGATTCTTGAGCGCGGTATTTATGACGCAATCTCTCAATTTCTGCTTGTAAGCCGCGGATACGTTCATTACCTTTACCTTTAGATACCTTTTCCACGGGTTTTGGCGACAAGGTTCTTGGTAATGGAGCATCACCACCTAATCCAAAAGAGTCCCTAGGAGTAGGTAATGCTTGTGGAATAGCAATAGGGATCTGCCCTTGGTTATTATTTATTGGCGCAGGGACATTAATACGGTTAGTGATACTAGGATTAGTATTCTTTTCCCGCTCCCCAGTCACCACTGGTACTGGGATAGTTATGCTATTAGTAATGGCACTACTATCAAGACCTTTGGGTTGCTCTGTTGCTATGGGTGAGGGAACTATAACACTAGTATTGTTACCAACAAAGGAGTTAGTCCTAAAACTAGGAGTGTTTAAAGGATTATCTACTTTGTTAACCTTTTCCACTATCTGCGCTGCCGGAATAATTAACTTTTGATTAATTTGCAGTTGATGAGCATCGTTGAGATTATTAGCTTTAATTAACTCTGAAACTGAAATACCATAATTGTTAGCTATCTCTGCTAATGTATCTCCCGGCCTCACTTGATATGTGGAAGGAGGCAATTGGACGGCAACTTTTGTTGAGGTTGATTCAGACATTGGTATTTGCTGTATCGTCGCTCTGGCTTCCTGCTTCTGTTTTAACTCGGTTACAGGTTCAGCTTGGCTCGAACCAGTCAAATTCTGAGACTGTTTTGCTACAAAGTTATCAGATACAGTAGTTGGCTGTCCTTCGTTTATACCAGTCTTTGAGATATCTTGCGTTCGCTCATCCCGTAACTGTGCCAAACTATTTCTTAACCGGGTTGATTTCTCTCGCAAGCGATTGAGAGCTACTTCTTGTTGTGCTTTTAGTTTGGCATCAACAGTTCCACCTGCTAATTCCTCCGCTGCGAAATATTGCGCCCTATCCCGGTTAGACAACTGCTGTGCTGTTTCGGTCTCTTGGTTATCTGCGGATAATCTCGACTCAATTGGGCGGTTGCTCACGCCCCGCGCTAATTGGCTTTGCGAGTGGACGGAATTTTTTTCAGTCACTTTGGTAAGTGCAGTTGGATTGGATGTAGTTTCTTCTCTTTGAGACGCTTCACTGAGAACAGGTGTGTTATTGGTGGCAATTTGCCATTTAGCTTCTAGTCCAGGTACTCGTGAAACTACTGTTGGTTCTAATATGACAGGATTTACTACACCCCCCAACTGTGAGATGGTTGACTCCGGCTTGGTGTCGGTAAATTTCATCTCAGTCTCAGAAACAGCAGAATTTGTTGAAGCTGCCTTTTGACTGCCAACGGGAGCCGCTGCTTGGGCTTGATCACTTTGTCGGGTCACCAAAAGGCTGGTTGCTCCCATTGATATTGCCAAACCAATCATAGCGGCCTGATGTGTCCGAGACCGGCGGGTTATTTGGGGATTTTTATGATCAGTTGCTTGCCCTACCGGGGTATCATCATGGCTGGTGCTATTTTTTAACACAGCCTGCCCTCTTTTTTTCAATGCTCGTTTCAAAGACAACCTCCTATGCTCAATACTTTTTAACTGACCTTGATTTTTAAGTTAGATATTATTTAATGATTGATATCACATCAAACTACATATCAAGATCACATTCACCAAAGATACTTACGCAAGATTAACCTGTTTCCGGTAATTTGGACAAGTTCATGCACCTTGGTAAACCTGAAAATTTTTGGTGTGCCTTGTCTAAGACCCTCCTCACAACCTAAGAATGTTCGCTGTTGACAATTATCTCAGCCCATTTGCACAGCAGCAAATAGCACGAACTAAACAAATATCATAGCAATTCTTGGTCTATTGGCGCTGTTAGCTTATCAACTTCTGCACAGGTGATCCTCCAGCTTTATCCATTTTCAAGATTTTTTGACTTCATCCGTTCTATCAACAACACACTTTATGTTTATTCTGATCTAAAAAACAACCGTATCTAATATCAGCAATTTTTGCATCTTTCTGTCGTAGTCTTGAATACATATCTTGAGGATATCTTTAACGGTCAAGGTTTTTAGCAATTTTGTCTCTTGTGGAATTATCACCTTGAAGTTACAAAAATTTATCTTTCGTAGTCGCTTTACTCTCAAAATATCTATACAAATTTCTTATCTCATTTCCGGGAAACTTATCCGTATTTACCACTGTCTACACGGCATTTATTTACTTTAAATAATAAAAATGCCATAATTTTCACCATGATTGCTCTCATTTATATATTTCTATCACACTTAATCAAAAATTTTTATTCCTAAATATTATTGTAAATAGCCCAACTGACGACGACATTCAAATAAACCTATGGCCACGCTGACGGATAAGTTTAAGCTCCTGACACCAGGTTCATACATGGGAATATATAAGGTGGAGTCACAGGTCGAAAGAATAGGATCTGGCAAACCCGCTGTTTCACTACCAAATAATAGCCAATCCTCCGCTTGAAATTGAAAATTAATGTAGTTAAAATCACCACGAACAGTAAAGCCCAAACATCTACCCCCTCTTTGTTGCTGTACATTTTGAAATGCTTCTATGGATTTATGATAATGAAGTCTAACATAAGGCCAATAATCTAACCCTGCTCTTTTAAGATAGCGATCGCTAATTTCAAATCCCAAGGGTGCAACTAAATGTAATTCTGTCCCTGTGGCTGCACAAGTACGGGCAATATTGCCTGTATTAGGCGGAATTTGCGGGTTCACTAAAACTATCTGGGGCATCTTTTTTTTATCTTAGTCGTGTATTTGGTGAAATTCTTCTCATCTCAAAATCTATCAAAATACAGAGGCGATATATAGTTTTTTTATATGTGAAAGGTATTTGCCATTGATTAGTTTTTTAAATCACACCAGGCGATTTGATAATCAAATCTAGGGGAGGGTCTAAAGTAGAATATGAATATTGCCGTCTCCCCTACCTCTTCTTTTACCTATTCCCTCACTGATAAACATAGTTTGCTTTCTAGTTCAGTTTCCCGTTCCTGAGTCGCCAGAATCGCTTGTGCAATTACACGCTGAATGTCAACGCCTATTTTATGCAGTTGTAACCATTGTTGAGCTTCATTACCTACCCGCAGGATATTTTGCAGCGGGGCCAAAAAACAACTAAAGCCCTGTTGTTTGGCAATACCCCAAATTTCTTGATAGAGTTCTTTAATCCAATCTCTAGCCGGAATACTACTACCATCTTGCCACCGCTGTAATTTAGCATCAAGACTGTCTGTAGCAGCAGCCATTTCGTTTTTCATGGTTAAGGTGATTAGTTCTGCGGGTGAAAAAGGACTTTGAGTTAAGGGATCAATGCTAGGATTGTTAATAATTTGGATTAACCGCGCTTCTAGCAGGGCAGTCATCGCTAATAAAGCAATAGGATCTGTCACTAAATCACAAATTCGCAATTCTAAACGATTTAGATCATAAGGACGGCGATCGCCATTTGGACGCACTGATACCCATAAATGCCTGACATTTTGCATCTTACCTGCGACTAATTGTTCATTAACCCATTGAATATGATGGGCATGACTAGTAAATAAGGGTACATAATCCGGAGTTTGGGGAAATATTCCCCAGCGAGTAGAATGATAACCAGTGGTTTTACCATCCAGGAAAGGAGATGAAGCACTCATGGCTAGGAATAGAGGCGCTTCCATTCTGATCACCCGACAGGCACGCATTAAGATATCTGGGTCACTGATACCAACATTAATATGTACACTAGCAGTAACTACCTTTGTTCCATAGGTATGTTCAATGTAGTCATGATAGGAATTAGTGGGATCAGAACGCACAAAGCGATCGCTACCTTGCAGGGACAAAGTGCTACCCGGTATTAAAGTGTAATTATCCAACCTTTGTAGATAATTCCGCAACTTTCTTCTAGGACTCAGTAAAGCGCACAACAAACTTTCATAACTCATAGATGGCTGAGTTATGTACTCCACATTACGGCTATCCGGTTCACGCATAAAACCATCTAAATCGGAAATAATTTTATCTGATAGTCCCACAATTTCACCTTGAGGAGTACCAGTATACATCTCAATTTCAAAGCCTTTCGATAAAATCATGTTATTCTCCAAAGCTATCTGCTGGTAATATTCATAAATTGTATCTAATTAGACGATTTTCTACATTTTTTTGGGTGTTGCTGAATTAGGGTATGATAGAGGCAATGTGCAATTCCTGTAGCGATAGCGAAGCGCTGCTGCAAGCAGATCGCTAACTAAGAAAATAATTCATACAGCATTTTCTGGTGTAATGAGGTACAATTTGGGCGGGCAAGATGCCCACCACACAAAAGTTTCATAATTATGATTTGTACCTCATAAAAACGAAATCTGCTGTAAGTCGTTTATATTTGATTGATCACCAATGACTAATATAACTGTTGATTCTATTCTTGAGTCTGCTTTAACAGATAAAGATATAACCCCGGATGATGCGGTATTTTTATTAAAACAGACCACTCCAGAAGCAGTTACACAAATTCAGTTTACAGCGGATAAATTAAGGCAAAAACAAGTCGGAAATACGGTTACTTATGTTATTAACCGCAATATTAATTTTACTAACATTTGTGAACAACATTGTAGTTTTTGTGCTTTCCGCCGCGATGATGGTGATCAAGATGCTTACTGGTTAAACTGGCGACAAATTTTAGAAAAAACTACAGATGCAGTGCGTCGAGGAGCAACAGAAATCTGTATGCAAGGAGGACTAAACCCAGAAGCGCGAATAAATGGCAAGTCTTTACCTTACTATCTGAAACTGGTAGAAACCATCAAAAGCGAATTTCCTCACTTACATTTACACGCTTTTTCACCCCAGGAAATCCAATTTATCGCCAGATTAGACGGAATTTGCTATACTGATGTGATTACAGCTTTGCGTGATGCTGGTGTCGGTTCTATGCCCGGAACAGCCGCAGAAGTGTTAGATGATGATGTGAGACGGGTATTATGTCCAGAAAAGATTGATACAGCGACTTGGTTAGAAATTGTCAGTATAGCCCATCAATTAGGTGTACCTACTACTAGTACCATATTATCTGGACATATTGAAACTCCAGAACAACAAATAGGACATTTAGAAAAATTGCGATCGCTGCAACAAAAGGCAATAGAAACAGGATATCCTGCTAGAATTACTGAATTTATTGTTTTACCATTTGTGGGACAAGAAGCACCTAAATCTTTACGCAAACGGGTAGGAAGAAATCAACCGATTTTAACTGATTCCCTGCTGTTAACGGCTGTGGCCAGAATTTACCTCGGAAATTATATACCCAATCATCAACCAAGTTGGGTAAAATTAGGACTGGCTGGGGCTACAACAGCCTTAAATTGGGGTTGTAATGATCTTGGTGGTACATTAATGGAAGAACATATTACCACCATGGCTGGGGCTATAGGTGGTACTTGTATGGAAGTAGAAACTTTACAGAATGCCATAGCATCTATAAACAGACCTTACCAACAACGAGATACTTTATATCGAGTCATGGAAAATGGAAAATGGACAATTGGGGAGAACTAATAATTTTTAGTAACTATACCGATTCAAGATAGGATAGACGTTGATTTAGTTTTTTACTTAATGCTTATGAAAAGCTATTGGTCGCGTCTGCTTTCTTTAGTTTTAGTTTTAGTTATCGGCTTAATTGGTTGTAGTGGTAGTCTTGATAGTTTAACTGGGGATTATCGTCAAGATACCTTAGCTGTGGTCAATACTTTGAGACAAGCTATAGAATTACCACAAGGTTCTCCTGAACAGGCCGCCCTACAAGCAGAAGCCCGTCAAAAAATTAACGATTTTTCAGCCCGTTACCAGAGAAATAGCGCTGTTGCGAGTCTTAGCTCTTTTACAACCATGAGAACAGCCCTTAACTCCCTTGCGGGACATTATAGTTCTTATCCTAACCGTCCTGTTCCTGAAAAACTCAAAAAACGTCTAGATGCAGAATTTAAAAAAGTAGAAGCATCATTAAAACGTGGTGCTTAATTTAAACTGTGAGGATTGTTTTTTAATAACTAAAATTAAATATAAGAATCCTCAATAATTTCTTAACAAGAATATCCCCGACTTCTTGAATAAGTCGGGAATATGAAACTCCTAACTTTCAAAAATCAAATAGGAGTCCCATAATGACTCAACTAAAAATTAAACTGACCGTTGAAGAATTTCTCGCACTTCCCGAAAATGATACTACTTATGAGTTTGTTGACGGTGAAGCTATACCTAAATACAAAAATCAGCAAATGTCTCCTAAATTTTTTCATGGCTCAACCACAGGAGCATTATTTATAATATTATCTACTTATGCCCAAGCAAAAGGTCGTGTTGTTGTGGAATGGGCTATCAAATTAACTAAAAATCAAGAAATTTGGATACCCGTCCCTGATTTAACTTATGTTTCCTACCACCGTCTTGCTGCTGACTGGCTTGAAGATGAAGCTTGTCCTGTTGTACCAGAATTAGTGATGGAAATTATTTCTCCCGGTCAGACTTTTGGAGATATGATTGAAAAAGCCACTTATTATCTCCAAGCGGGGATTTTATTGGTGTGGATAGTAGATACAATCTCTCAAACTATCACTGTTTTTACACAATCTTCTCTGCCTGTGACTTTTCGAGAACATCAAATTATCACTCATGAAATATTACCAGGATTAGAAATAACTCCCCATACCATTTTTCAACGTGCTGGTTTAATTCGTTAATTTACAGCAGTTCCCGATCTTATGAAGTACAGATATTAATAATAAAACTCTTGTGGTGCGGGCATCTTGCC
>OMJF01000021.1 GCA_900299285.1 Anabaena sp. 54
TAATTTGAGAAAGTCGCGTCTGGCTAAGGCGTGTAAGTCTACTGAGGGATAGCCGCTCCCATGCTCCTGTTGAAGTAGAAAGTAAAGTCTAGTTTTGTCAGTGGTTTTATATAGCAGTTAGCCCATAATACATAATATATAGGCTGGTAAGATAACCAGCCCACAAAAGTCAGATATTACAGCAGTTTTCATGTATTTGAGCCACAATTATTAGACCTAACCTCCAGCCCCTTCCCTACCAGGGAAGGGGAGTAAATCAAAGCCTCTGTCCTTGTAGGAGAGAGGTTTACCAGAGAGGCCGGTTTGTGGTTTATTTACCTGAAAATAGCTGTAAATAGGCTATACACTTCAAATGTATTTAGTCACCTAATGTCAAAACCTGCTGTCCTTGAGGAGAAGTTGCATAACCCAAAAATGCTTTAACTCCCACATTAGCAGGGTCTTTATAGATATAATAGAGCGATCGCTGGTAAGGATAACTACCAGCATCTGGAGCTAACCCATCTATAGATAGGACTCGCGCCGTTTTTTGATTAGCAGCTTGACTCAAAGTAGCATAACCGATACCATCAATTCCCAAGGCTTGAATTAGGGGAGTTGTGGCATCGCGCTGGAGTGTGGTAATATTGGGTGTAGTTCCAAAATTAGCTCCTTTGAGAAATAATTCCTTAAATATTTGATGTGTGCCACTAATTACCGGGCGATTAATGACACGGATAGTTACAGATGGACCCCCCACAGCAGACCAATTATTAATTTTCCCCTGAAATATATCTGCAACTTGACTACTGGTTAATCCTTGGTTAAAAGGATTTGCTTTACCGACCATCAAGGCGATGGCATCTTGTGTTATGGTAACACTTTTCAATCCCTGACTTTGCTCTTGCGCTGTCAATGGTCTAGAAGCAGCGGCAATATCAACTTTACCAGCTAATATATCCTCAATTCCCTTATCCGTCCCATTCCCATTGATTTCGACTTTCGTACCAGGAAACTGCTTCTCAAAACCATTTTTGAGATTTTTATTAATTGTCACCATACTAGTAGAACCGTCTATTTTTACGGTAGTACCCCTAGCTACAGTCGTGGGCGGCGGGAATGGTATGGTAGTGGTTGGCATATTACCACCGACAGGAGTAGAAACTGGAATAGGTTTAGGTTTACGCATAAAAAACCACCAGTAACCTGCACCCGAAAGCAGTAAAAATAGCAAAATAAAAACAATAGGTGGTGGTCCGCTTTTCCGACTCATATTCATACTTTTCCCTCCTTCCTGCTTATTCTGCTAGTTGTTTGGGTTGAGAATCTTGTAACCGTTGCAAACGACGAGCAACTTCATCATCTAAGGTCATATTTTCGATTTCTGCTTGCAGTCTTTCCGCTGGATTTTCGGACAATTCTGCTAAAGCCTCTGTCTGCATATTCCGACGTTCAACAGCACCCTTAGCTTTTTCAAAGTCACTTTTAGCCGAACCAATATTAAATTCATTATTGACTTTAGCAATCATAGCTAGAGCTTCATTCACCTCTGACATATCTTTTATATTCTGCATATCAGCTTTGTAGCTTTCTAGCTTCATCCGCTCACGGTTAAGTTTATCCTTAGAAGCTTTTACAGCCATTTCAGCCTGTTTAACCATGTCCTCCAGTTTGGGCAAGATTTGCTCGGTTTGAATGGCCTTAGTCATAGCCATTCGCGCTGCGTCTTCATTACCACCTTTTTTAGCAGTCATGGCTTGCTGTTCTAAGGTTTTAAATTCTGTAATTTTCGCCTCATATTTGCCCTTGGCATTTTTATAAGCACCTTCTTGAGCCGCAACTGCTACAGCCAATTTCTGAACCGCTTCTTGCATGGACTCAAGAGATTCTTCAGCAACCGCTACAGCCACTTTACCACCAGACTCTACAGGCATCCCCCATAACCAGTTCCAAGTCCCAACTATGGTTCGTCCTGCCCTTTCACCCATTAACCAATAAAGAGCTTTTTTCATAACCGTAAAGTTATTCCCATAAGGATGGTGATAGTTATATTTTTACTCTAATTTAGGCATACATCGCAATTGTCTGTCAACTTTTTCAAGACTGTCTTTAATATTTTTTAGTCACAGCAGTTAACAAACGTGAACTAATTAGGTTGATATCAGGTTAAAAACCTGATAAATATAGATCAACTGATTCCGTTAAATGCTCAGAATGTTTAATGAATTTACCCTAAATAGGCAAGTCACCAGCATGACGGATATTTTCCAAAATTAACCCAGAAGTAGTCCGTTTAATCAACCCAGTTAAAACGTTACCAGGACCTATTTCCACAACTTTCTCAACACCATTTTCTACTAATTGCAAAGAAATTTCTCGCCAGCGCACAGGTCCTGTCATTTGTTGAGAAAGGCGCTCTTTCAAAGTTTTTGCTTCTGTGGCTGGAACTGGGTCAACATTAGATAAAACTGGGACCGTTGCTGACTGAAAAACAACAGAGTCTAGAACTTCTTGAAATTCCGTGGCTGCTGCTTTCATTAAATGGGAATGAAATGCTCCTGAAACCTTTAAGGGAATAGCCTTTCTAGTTTTGACTTGAGACGTGACGGCTTTTACAGCTTCAGGTGTGCCAGAAATTACGACTTGACTAGGACTGTTATCATTTGCCAAAACTACATTAGGTGTTTCATTAATAACTTTGTCTAACTCTTCTCTATTAAAGTTTACCAGTGCGGACATCATCCCTCCAGTAGCACTTTCCATTAGTTCCGCTCGCCGCTTTACTAAGTATAAACCAGCAGACCATTCAAAAACTCCCGCCACATAAAGAGCGATATATTCCCCTAAACTGTGACCTGCAACTAAGTGTGGTTGCTGTCCTTTTTCTCGCAATATATCAGCAATTATACTTTCGATAACATATAAACTCGGCTGGGTATAAAGTGTCCGTGATAAGGTGTCAATATCACTTTGACAGATATCTATCACAGACCAACCCAAAATTGCCTCAGCTTGAATAAATTTTTCTTTGGCAGATGGTAGATTTAATAAGTCTACTCCCATAGACAGTGCTTGAGAACCTTGTCCGGGAAACACCCATGTAGTTTTCGTCATTTGTTATTAAGTAGGTTGGCGTTAAAAATTGTCGTTATGACAAGGGAACAGGGAACAGGGAACAGGGAACAGGGAACAGGGAACAGGGAACAGGGAACAGGGAACAGGTTTTGGGCAACTTTACTTTTCGTTACTTGTGTCGGTTTTTTCCGTTCACATATTTAGTCAGTTGTCAGTTGTCAGTTGTTAATTGTCAATTATCTTCCCCATTGGAAAATGGCCGCACCCCAGGAAAGTCCAGCCCCAAAACCAGAGGTAGCAATAATATCATTAGTTTTGATTTTTCCCTCTCGCACCGCTTCATCTAAAGCTAAAGGAATAGAGGCGGCAGAAGTGTTACCATAGTTAGCAACATTGCTGATAACTTTATGTTCAGGAATATTCAAGCGTTCAGCAACGGAATTAATAATTCTTTGATTTGCTTGATGTAATATTAGCCAGTCTATATTTTCCACTTTCAGGTTAGCTACAAATAAAGCTTTATCTATCACTTCTGGAACTTTTTGGACAGCAAAGCGATAAACTTCTTTTCCATTCATGGTCATGGGCTGATATTTGCCCGTAGATACATGAATATCCCCTGTTAGTTCTACACTAGAGCCATGATAGGACAGATTGAGATATTGGTTTTGAGAACCGTCGCTTTTAAGAGAAAATCCTAATAAGCGATCGCTTGTATTCGCTTGTAATACCACTGCTCCAGCCCCATCACCAAACAATACACAACTTCGTCTATCCTGCCAATCTACCCAGCGAGAGAGGATATCTGCCCCAATCAAGAGTACATTCTGATAAACACCCGTTCTAATGTATTGTGCCGCCGTTACCAAACCTAAGACAAAACCGGAACAAGCGGCGGTTAAGTCAAAGGCCACTGCTTTGACAGCACCTAATTCACTTTGAACACGGCAAGCGCTGCCAAAGAGATCATCAGGAGTAGAGGTGGCCAGCAAAATTAAGTCTATGTCTGCTGGTGTAATTCCTGCCGCTGCAATAGCCTGTTGACCCGCAGCGGTGGCTAATAATGTCAGTGAGTCAGGGTGTAATGCTAACCGCCGCTGACTGATACCTGTCCTGGAAGTGATCCATTCATCTGATGTTTCCACCAATTGAGTTAATTGTTGGTTATGTAAAACCGTTTCTGGGACTGCTGAACCACTTCCTGTAATTGCTATGCCACTGGCTAAAAAATTTTGCACTTCTTAATATCCTCAGTTGTCAATTGTCAGTTATTAATTCTCAATTGTCTTGTTTGTCAGCATTAATAACGAGTACCAATGACAATTCCAATTTGAGTTATCAGATTAGGGATTTTCAGCCCTAATCTCAAATTGGATGACAATTGACAAATAGCTGTTAGCGATAATTTCCATAGTTGAAAAATACCAGCTAACTACTTTCATTTTGGAGAATTTGATATTGAGATTGGAGTCTTGTTAACACCTGATTATCTACAGCTTCCTTAGCCATACGAATGGCGCTAAAAATAGATGGTGCTTGGGAACTACCATGACCAATAAAACAAATACCGTTGACACCTAAAAGTAAAGCCCCTCCATGTTCAGCGTGATCCATGCGCTGTTTAACGCGCTTGAGGTTGGGTTTTAAAATCGCTGTCCCGATTTGACCATGTAGCCCTTGGGGTAATTCTTCTCGTAGAATTTGCAGAATTACACCTCCCACTGCTTCGGCAAATTTTAGTAAAATATTACCCACAAAGCCGTCACAGACAATCACATCAAATTCACCAGATAATACATCGCGTCCTTCTGCATTACCAGTAAAATTAATTTGAGTATTTTCCCTTAACAACTGGTGGCTGCGAAAAACTACTTCATTACCCTTGGTATCTTCTTCACCAATATTCAATAAACCTATTTTCGGGTTTTCTGTTCCCAAAACATACTGACTGTAAATTGAACCCATGACTGCAAACTGTTCTAAAAATTTAGGCCGACAGTCTACATTAGCACCGACATCCAGTATCATTACTGGTTTACCGGCTTTAATGGTCGGGAATACTGTAGCAATTGCTGGACGGTCTATCCCTGGTAATCTTCCTAAGCGTAGCAAAGCCGAAGCCATAGCCGCCCCAGAGTGTCCCGCAGAAAATACCGCATCTGCACGTTTATTTTTTACTAAATCCATCGCTACATTGATGGAAGATTCTCGCTTGCGCCTAACTGCGTTGAGAGGCTCTTCATCCATAGCGATCGCTTCCTTAGCAGGAACAATCTCCAAGTCAGCCATATTAGTTTTTGGCGGTATTACCGCCTCAATTCCTTGGGGATCTCCAACCAATAATATTTTAACACCCAATTCTTCTCGCGCCCGCAGTGCGCCAGCTACGATTTCAGCGGGTGCATGATCTCCCCCCATTGCGTCAATTGCGATTCTTACACCTGTCGATCCCATTGCTCAGAGCTTATAGAAACCTTACAAATTTTATCAGATTGTCATACTTAAAAATTCAAAATTCTTAAAAAAGCCATCAGAAATTATCGGGAAGTAGGTTCAACACCCTAGAATCAAAATCTAGATGGCATCAAAGCACGGTCAGCACACAACAACAACTACTGCTACAACCTGCTTAAAGTTAGCCTTGGCCATCTTATCAATAGTTATTAATTAACAATCGTGTTAGCATTGATGACAGAATTAAGCTATGGACAGCCATAAATTTGCATAAATGTTTATGGGCAGGCATTAAATCCACCTATCCTTACACCAGCACTCCAAAAAACAAAGATGATATTTACAGTTCCCAATAAGTACAACTTCTTAAGTAGATTTTACGGATTAACCAGTATCAGCGTTCTCAGTAACATGATGGTTCCTTTAGCTGGTTTAGTAGATATTGCTTTTTTAGGACATTTAACAGATATTCGACATTTAGCAGGAGTAATTTTAGGAACTATTCTCTTTGATTATCTTTATCGAGTATTAAAATTTATCCGTTCTAGCACTAATGCCATTACCGCTCAAGCAGTGGGCAAAGATGATGATAAAGCAGTAATTTTAGCTGGTTTAAGAAGTGGTTTAATTGCTTTATTCCTGGGTTTAATTATTATTTTATTACAATATCCTTTACAAAAAATTGGCTTTTTTATTTTAAGTGGTTCTTCAGATATCGAAGCTGCTGGAGTTGATTATTTTTATGCACGAATTTGGGCTGCACCAGCCGTACTACTCAATTTTGTTTTATTCGGTTGGTTTTTAGGCAGAGAAATGAATTGGGTAGTCTTATTAATGTCAATTGTGGGTAATGGTTCTAATGTATTGTTAGACTATTTAATGATTTTTCAATGGGGTTGGGCAAGTACGGGAGCCGGTTTAGCAACGGCATTAAGCCAATATTTAGCCTTAATTGTCGGCTTAATATGGATGGTTTTTACTATTCCTTGGCAAACTGTACCAGCCGCTATTCAAGAATTATTTGATTGGGTAGCTTTGCAAGGAACTGTAGCTTTAAAAGGTAATATTTTGATCCGTTACATATTATTGGTTTCTGTCTATTCTATCTTTACTAATTTAAGTGCAACTATGGGAACGACTGTCTTAGCACAAAATGGTTTATTGTTACAAATTGCTGTTTTGAGTCAATTCACAATTAATGGTGTCGGACTAACAGTGCAAACTATGACAGCTAATTTTAAAAGTAAAGGTAACACTCAAGAAATGATGCCTTTATTGATAGTTGCTGGACTGACTAGTTTGATCATAGCATTAGGATTTGCTGGCACATCTATCTTATTTCCTGATCAGGTATTTGGATTATTAACTAATCATACAGAAGTCAATCAAGATATTAATCAATATACAATTTGGTTACTTCCTGTTTGCGTAGTTACAGGTATAACTTTTGTTTTAGAAGGTTATTTTATCGGTTTAAGGGCAGGTGCAACTTTGCGGAATGTGGTATTATTATCTTTTGCGGTAGGTTTCATGCCACTAGTGATTGCTGCTTGGTATTTTCATAGTAATCATTTATTGTGGTCTACTTTATTGTCTTATATGACAGGTAATATGCTTTTATTAGCTGCATATGTACCCCGAACTTTGAAAGATGAAAGTTTGAAAAATCAGCCATTAATTTCTAGTTGATAGTTTCTCCTTCCCAGTCTCCAGACTGGGAATGAACCAAAATCGAGAATCTGGAAAAAATCCTATAAACTTATGGGAATATGTGTATCTAACCAATTAACTAAATCAGATATTCCTGAAAAGTCTAAAAACTCTTCTCCCAATATTTCTAACTGTTCAGTAGGTAACAAACGAATCCGTTCAACTATAAATGAATCCATTTCCCCAAACCGCCGATTTAATTGACGATTCAAAAAACGAAAAGCTTCTTTCTGTTCTCCTTTTTGCAAAATATCCTGGTAAATTACAGATTCTTGCATAATATCCTCGCTCAATAGTTGACGAATTAGATTTTTCTCGAATCGTAAACCTGCTAAAATCTCTGTGTAAGCAGCAGTATTCTGTCTGGCTGGTACATCTGTAATTTTAGCAATTTCTCTGGCTACTTGGGATAATAACCCCAGTGCGGAATTTGTTTTTGTTAATGGTGTTAATGGAAGCAATGCGGGGTTATTGAGAAATAAAGCTGAATCTTGCTCCCACATTCGGATAACTCGATAGTGATGATGTGTCATTTCATCAATATAAGCTTCGGTAAAAGCAATTTCATTACTTGTTTCTTGTAAGAAAATCACTACTTGGGTAACAGGTAAATTATATTGTCTAACTAATCTGACAAAATAATCTAACATTCTTAACGGAATGGGAGTTTCTGATTTGGTGTTGGTTTGAAATTCTAAATGTAGGATTCTGTTTTTTGTTTGCAGCAATATAACGGAATCTGCACGAATTGGTTCAATGCTGAGTTCAGTTTTTAAGACTTTGATTTTTTCGACTGCTTCCGGTAGCAACCAGTTGGCAAAATCAAGAGGATATTTTTCAGCTAGGATTTTACAAACATTATCAAAATTCACAATTTTCTAATTTATGGGACGGGGAAACCCCGCCCTGTTGAGGTGAAATTACAGCAGTTATCGGTATTGTGAAGTACAGATATTAATGATAAAACTCTTGTGGTGCGGGCAAGATGCCCGCATAAGGTGTACCTGACTCCACTGAACTTGCTGTAAACTAACTCAAAATCCAGTTAACCAAGGTTCTGACACCGAAACCGGTCGCCCCAGCACCGTTATAGCCATTTTCTTTGTCAGCCCACACAGGACCTGCTATGTCTAAATGCGCCCAAGGAGTATCCTTAACAAACTGTTTGAGAAACAAAGCAGCAGTAATAGAACCGCCATAACGAGGTCCTGTATTTTTCATGTCAGCAATACCAGATTTTAGCCCATCAAAATATTTATCTTCCATTGGTAAACGCCAAATTTTCTCACCAGTTGTTTCTGCGGCTGTTTGGAGTTGGGAAGCCATAGCGTCGTCCGGTGTAAATAAACCAGCAATATCCTCACCCAAGGCCACCACACAAGCACCTGTAAGGGTAGCTAAATCAACGATCGCATCTACACCCAATTTATCAGCATATACCAAGGCATCAGCCAAGGTTAAACGCCCTTCAGCATCGGTGTTGTTCACTTCGATTGTTTTGCCATTTGAAGCGGTTAAGATGTCTCCAGGGTGCATAGCCTTACCGCTAATCATGTTTTCGGTGACGGCTGATATAAAGTGAACTTCCACATCTGGCTTTAATTGTCCAATGACTTTAGCAGCACCCAGGGTGGCCGCAGCACCACCCATATCAATTTTCATGGTTTCAATACCGCTACCAGCACCCTTAATATTTAACCCACCAGAATCAAAAGTTAAACCTTTACCAATAATAGCTAACTTGCGTCTAGCTGTGGTAGCTGGTTTATAAATTAAGTGAATGAATTTAGGTGGTAATTCGGAAGCTTGGGCTACTCCTAAAAATGCCCCCATACCTAATTTTTCACATTCTGCCTGTTCTAGGATTTTTAATTCTAACCCATATTCCTGAGCGATCGCTTGAGCAGTTTCTGCCATAGTAATCGGTGTCACTGCATTAGCTGGGGCTGCTACTAACTGCCGTGCTAAAATGACCCCAGAAACAATTTGATCTGCACGGGTAATAGCTGCTTGTTGTTGTGCTAAACCCAGTAAATCAATAGTTTCAATATCGGGGCTTTTATCCTCTGGTTCGGACTTAAAGCGAATATCTTGGTAAAGTGCTAATTTTGCACCTTCAGCAATAGCTTGGGCTGTAGCGGCTGGATCATTGTTCCATAGTGGTAAACTAATTCCCAGAGTTTTAGTTTTCTGCTTTTTGGCGGTGCGTGCAACTGTGGCCGCAACTCGTCTGAGAGTTTCTAATTGTAGTGCCTCTGGTTTACCTAAGCCAACTAAAATCACCTTTCGCACCAAATTACCTGCCCCTACCCTCGTAAAGATGGTACTATGGACTTTACCAGTAAATTCTTCTTCAGTAATTAGCTCTGTGAAGATTCCAGCCAATTTCTGGTCTAAAGAGGCTAAATCACCCGTTAATTGTACTGCATCTTCAAATAAGCCAATTGCTAAAGTATCGCCCGTCCATTCCAGTAAAGTCTTATCAGTAGGTTGAATCGTCATTTTTGTAAGTTCTGCTTATCTTCCTTCTTGTACCAGTATTGCTGCTATATAAAACCCAGACAAAACTAGACTTTACTTTCTACTTCAACAGGAGCATGGGAGCGGCTATCCCTCAGTAGACTTACACGCCTTAGCCAGACGCGACTTTCTCAAATTA
>OMJF01000022.1 GCA_900299285.1 Anabaena sp. 54
CGATTTGTCGAGTGGTTGACTGTCAATCGTGACGTATTTGCCGCTCATAAAGCCAGTTTTGGCTTTATTTGGGCTTGATTTTTCTTTAAGTCCCGTTAGGACTTACAGCAAAAAACTCTCCCAAACTCGTATTTTCTCCTTTCTTCTGTATTCTCAAGTCCTTAGTTCCGAAATTATTTATACGTAGGTCTGAGTATTAAAAAGCATATTTTTCTAAAAGTATTTTATACAGATAGATAGTAAATAATTTCCACCAAAAAGCGAGATTTATATGTATCATCTTTTAGATAACTAGATCATCCAGAAATATTACCCTATATACTAGGTAAAATCATGAATAATTACAGCCATTGTCCGCGCAATTATCTACTGCAAAAACCGATAAATAAAGATCAAATCAAACAAAAAGAATTATGTGATTTTTGTTGGAATGAATATTGTTTTTGTTGGTCAGAATACTGTTTAAACGAATGGTATGAACTGCAAATAAAACATGATAATCTAAAAGGTAGACATCATAAAAAAGACAAAAACTAAAATAAACCTGACCTCTCTTTGCGCCTCTGTGCGTAAGAAAAAACTTATTAGGGTAGTTCAAAAACTGACCCTAATTAATAATCTGCTAAAATCAAATTCCACTCATCTTGAGACAAAGGTATCACCTCTATTTCCATAGCAAAACAATCACAAGCTGCGGCTATTAAAGCATTAATTATTGTTTCTTGATTAATACTTTCAGGAAATTGAATAGGACGAAAAAACTCCTGATTAAATACTTTTATAAATAAATCCAGATCTGGATTTAATCCTATAGAACCATGTTGAAGAACTGCGTCACCCCTGCGTAATTGGGCGCTACCAATGAGTTTAGAACCATCTGCTAAAACCAAATCTGCACCCGTGGCCGTTCCAAAACAATTAGGATTATGAATATAACCGCGTCCAGCCTGACCGTAGTACAACTCTATACCAAGCGATCGCCATCCTTGAATTAAAAATTCACAGATCTTTGCATATATCTCCAGAGTATTTCCCCTGACTCCAGAAATCACCACAGAGTAAGTTAAATCACCTTGATGTAAAACCGCTCTGCCACCAGTAGGACGACGTACCAAATCCAATTTTTCGCCTTTCCAGATTAAATTTTGCCAAAATTCGGGATATTTCCCTTGATGATAACCCAAGGAAATTGCTGGAGGAGACCAAGTATAAAAGCGTAAAGTTGGTGGACATTTTCCTGACTCATGCTGTACTAATAACCAACGGTCTATAGCCATCTGAACTGCACCAGAAGCTGCTAACATTGGAATCAGTCGCCACACCCGTTGCTCAGTCATTAAAAGTCAACCTCCAGGCTACTATACTAAAATAGTGACAGCAATTTTCATGTATTCAAACCACAAAATCAACGTATTTCTTTGCGGCTTTGCTCCTTTGCGTCTTGGCGCGAAGCATCCTTTTTAAGAATATGTTTTAACTCAATTTAATGTTTATTGATAAACATAAATAAAAGTATAACTATCTAAGATAGAATATAAAAATAATGTAAAATACAGCCCAGATGACAATTATTTTTTCCCGGTTGCGGGTGTTTATATCCAGAAACATTAGATGTAATTCGTCTTTACCACCGTTGGATATCAACTTTAGGTAAAGATTCGCCAATTTATTGTTTACTGCGTCTGATTAACCAAACACAAATCTATCTATCTTAACTTTATGCGCTGGAAATACCTTTTGTCTGTTACATAAACTACTAATTTGGTTGATTTAATCAAAAATAGTTTAGTACAGATCACAAATTACCCGAATTATTTGGTGTGATGAGATGCAATAATCCTAGAAAAGGAGCAAGTTGATTTGTTAATTTATAGTATCAGGCAATACAGAAATATGAGTTAAATTTTGCACTCTTTTTTCAAGTTCTCTAAAAACTCAGGTTGACAAATTTGGGTGACATCTGTTAAAAGATTCTGGAATCTCACGGAAAAAAACGGAAAATTTTTGAGAGATTTTTCCGGATTAGTCAAAAAATCTCTGATTAGTGTTACACTGATTTTAATAAGCACTATGAATATCAAACTTGATCACAGCACCCCATGTCATTTAACTTCCTTCTTTGCTTTACTGATGAAAGAAGGTATTTCCGCTAATCAAATCGTTCTTGGTATTGTTCAGTTAGCCACTCAAACACATGAATTAGATGGCATGATGGCATCAACAGACTGTTTACGTTTGCTACTGGTGCTAATGCCAGCAAAAACCTGTGCTAAAGGCGTTTCGGAATATATTTCATCTTTAGCAGTAGAAGGTGTTACTACTTTAATGCTCTTAGATGCTCTCAGTTTAGCTTGCTACCTTTGTGGGCAATTAGATGAAGCTAATTTAGTTCACTTGACTTATAAAAGATTACAAGCAGATGCAATTATTTCCCAAATGCTTCGTGATTAAGAACTAAATTATTAACTTTTGTTACTTTTTTCCCAATCCAACCATTTTCAAGTTATTTTCTAATTATACAGTTCAATTTTGGACTAAACAGTTCCGTTTGTTTACTAGGCAATCGGTGAAATACTATATGTTTTCTGTCTTCTTTGTGCAATTCTTAGTTAGCTACTGTTAGGACATGACTCGTGGCTATGATTTTAATCTAGCAATGTTTTTAGAGTGTTTGACAGCACCTTATCTATCAATTGTGATTGAGTTTAGAGGTCTTGGTCACTGGGATAAATCCCTACATCAAAACTTCTCAACTTTCCCACTCACCCTGTTGATATTCCATTAAAACCCGAAACTAAAATTATTGTCTGCCAAATTGCCAAAACGTTAGATCATAAATGCAACATTTCTGGAATTATAGGTTTCGCAAATGAAGGGAGCATTTGAATGAAATTGAAACTAAAAAGCGTCTGGGAGTGTTGCCGTGTTTCCACCCCAGACGCTTTTTAAACTTGCTCCTCACACACAAATCTAATTTATCACTCTTTTTGGAAAATGGCAAGTACCCCAGACAACAATTTTGGAAATTCTTTTTAAAGACAGGTCTAATGTAAAAAGTGCCTTACACCAGTGAGAACCATTAATAAACCGAGTTCATTAGCAGCTTTGATAGAGTCTTTATCTTTGAGGCTACCTCCGGGTTGGACAATGGCGGTAATTCCGGCGGCGGCGGCGGCTTTGACGGTATCATCGAAGGGAAAGAAACCATCACTGGCTAAAAATGCACCTTGGGCTTTTTCTCCGGCTTGGGCAATGGCGATTTTTGTTGAACTGACGCGGTTCATTTGTCCAGCACCAATACCTAATGTGGTGCGATCGCTCGTAATTACAATAGCATTTGACTTGACGTGCTTACACACCTTCCAAGCGAATAATAATTCCCCTAACTCCTGGGGAGTGGGTTGACGTTCGGTGACAACTTGCCATTGAGTAGGATCAGCAATGATATCATCAGTAGATTGGACTAAAAACCCACCAGCGATCGCTTTTACAGTTTCTTTCGGTCCAGTCAGCAAATCTGGTAAAATCAAAAGGCGGACATTGCCCTTTTTAGTTAAAATTTCTTGGGCTTCCTCGTCACAACTAGGAACAACTACGCATTCTAAGAATGTCTTTGTTAACTCTGTTGCTGTTGCACCATCAAGAGGACGATTTAAAGCCACAATTCCCCCAAAAGCTGAGGTAGAATCAGCATTAAAAGCCTTTTGATAAGCCTCGAAAATATTGGTTGCTTCCGCAGTTCCACAGGGGTTATTATGTTTAATAATTGTCGCAGCGGGACTGTCGGTAAATTCAGCAATTATCTGCCGTGCGGCTTCCAAGTCTAGCAAATTATTATAGCTGAGTTCCTTGCCTTGCAGTTTAGTAGCTGCTGCCCAACCTGTGGCTTCACGGCCAGTTTTATACCAAGCTGCCGGTTGGTGGGGATTTTCCCCATAACGTAAAGATTGAATTTGTGTCCCAGAAAAGGTAAATTCTTGTGTTTGTGTACCAGCTAAATAAGATGCTATGGCATGATCATAACTAGCAGTGTGCAAAAATCCCTTGAAAGCGCATTTTTGGCGAAACTCTAAAGAAACTACTTCATTTTGGCGTAATTCTTGTAAATACTCCCCATATTGGGCAGGATCACATAATACCGTTAAATGGGCGTAATTTTTAGCAGCAGCCCTTAACATTGCAGGACCCCCAATATCAATTTGTTCCACTGCGTCAGCTAAGGTAACACCCGGTTTAGCAATGGTTTCCGTAAATGGATAAAGATTAACCACTACCAAATCAATGGGTCGAATTTGGTTATTTTCCAAGTCTATGATATGATTTTCTAGATCCCGCCGTGCTAAAATACCGCCATGAATGCGAGGATGAAGAGTTTTCACCCGACCGCCTAAAATTTCTGGTGAACCTGTATAATCAGAAACTTTAGTAACTGGTATTCCTGCATCTTTGAGGGTTTGGGCTGTTCCCCCACTACTGATGATATCAAAGCCAAATTCTTCAACCAAACTCCGGGCTAAATCGCCAATACCAGTTTTATTAGATACACTCAGCAGGGCTAAACGCGCCATAATTCCCCAGATTCCTTTGGACTAAATTACAAACAGAAGAGTATTTTACCTAATGAGTGGTCAGAAATGCGGCCTAGTTCAGCGGTATACTGGATAGGCATTAATTCTTGACTCAATTTCCATGACTCCAGTATTAGATTTTATTAGGGTTTCTCCACCAGCGAAACAAATACCAAAGGCCTTAATCGTTACTTTACATGGTTGGGGTGCAAATGCTCAAGATGTGGCATCTTTGATTCCTTATATCAATTTACCAGATTACGAATTTTTATTGCCAAATGCTCCCTATCCCTATCCTTATGCTGAGACGGGTAGGGCATGGTATGACTTGCGGACAGAAAATATGTATGCTGGATTAGTAGAAAGCAAACAACTACTCATAGACTGGTTGCAATCTTTAGAAGCTAATACAGGAGTACCTTTATCACGCACAATTTTGAGTGGATTTTCTCAAGGTGGGGCGATGACTTTAGATGTAGGATTAAGTTTACCCTTGGCTGGTTTAGTTGTGATGAGTGGATATCCACATCCTAGCGTAGCAACGCTTAATCCTGGCAATTTTCCGCCCACGTTAATTATGCACGGAACAAAGGATGAAGTAATTCCCCTACAAGCGGCCATTAAGTCCAGAGACATGGCAAAATCTCTAGGGGTAGCAGTAGAGTACCATGAATTTGAAATGGGACATGAAATTAATTTACCAATGTTAGAAGCACTAAGAACCTTTGTTGTCAAGACAATTGGTTAACTCTAGTTACAAAAATTTTGCCAATTCTGGAAAAATCAGAAAAATTTTTACAAATTTAAGGCTCGTTAATGAGTAAGATAGATCAGGTGGAAGCAACTCCACCAATCGCTGAATGTAAGTGCTGCAAAAGGGAGGGGCAAGCATTATGAAAACTCTAAGCATTTCCAAAACAGAAATTTCTGCTATGACAGCGACAGAGGTACAAGATTTGGCTACACGTCTGGAATTAGATAATTATAGTAATGCTTTTGAGGGTTTAAATGATTGGCATCTACTGCGGGCAATTGCTTTTCAGCGTCCAGAGTTAGTTGAAGCCTATATTCACCTCTTGGATTTAGAACCCTACGACGAAGGCTAAGAATTTTAGATTTTAGATTTTGGATTTTAGATTGGTAGAACGGTTTAAAATCTCAAGTAATTGAGATCCTATCCTAAAATGCCATTATTTTCAAGTCCTAAATCCAAACGAGTCCTCATTGCTGTAGGCGGTGGTATCGCCGCCTATAAGGTTTGTGAGTTGGTTTCTACACTGTTTAAATCTGGGGTAGAATTGCGTGTTATCCTGACCAAATCTGCCCAAAAGTTTATTAACCCTTTAACTTTAGCCACTTTATCCCGCCATCAAGCTTATACAGATAATAATTTTTGGCAACCTATTTATTCTCGTCCTCTACATATCGAGTTAGGAGAATGGGCTGATGTAATTGTGATTGCGCCTTTAACTGCTAATACTTTGGCTAAGTTAGCTTATGGTATGGCGGATAATTTGTTAACAAATACTGTTCTTGCTTCTACTTGTCCGGTTTTGTTAGCACCAGCTATGAATACAGATATGTGGGAACAGGCAGCAGTACAAAGAAATTGGCAGCAGCTATTGACAGATAGCAGATTTTATGGTATGGAAACAGGTTCGGGGTTATTAGCGTGCGATCGCATTGGCGCTGGTAGAATGGCCGAACCCGCAGAAATATTTATTTATATTCAATCTTTATTATACACCCAAGGTAAAAAAGACTTGATGGGTAAACAAGTGTTAATTAGTGCGGGGGGAACGCGAGAATACTTAGATCCGGTGCGGTTTATTGGCAATCCCTCAACTGGTAAAATGGGTTTAGCATTAGCACAAGCAGCGCTACACAGAGGTGCAAAGGTAACATTAATCCATTGTCCAGCGAGTTGGAAAGTACCTTTGGGAGTAACGGGAATTTCTGTAGTTAGTGCGGAAGAAATGCAACAAGCAATGTTAAAAGAATTACTCAATGCAGATATAATTATTATGTCAGCGGCGGTTGCAGATGTCAAACCTAGAGATTATAGTACCGAAAAATTGCCCAAGCGATCGCTTCCCGAAAATTTACCATTGATACCAGTACCGGATATTGTCGCGGAAATCGGCAACCGCAAACAACCCCATCAATACTTAATTGGTTTTGCAGCACAAACTGGGCATATTGTCAAGCCAGCGCGGGAAAAATTGCAAAGAAAGAAATTAGATGCAATTGTCGCAAATCCTATTGATAAAATTGGTAGTGGTTTTGGGAGTGATGATAATGAAGCGGTGTTTTTAGATAAAGAAGGAAGAGAGGTAGAAATTCCGGCTTGTTCTAAGTTGGAAATGGCGCATTATTTGTTTGATTTTGTGGTTTAATAGAATAAAATCACATTTTTATTTTTACTAGGATTTTTGAAAATGACAGTGCATTTATCTAATATTGGTATGGCTAAGAAGAAAACCAAATTCAAGAATTTCAAAAGATGAAATTTTGTAAATATATTTGTGAACAAAGAACACAGGCTGATGATTTTGTTGATTTTAAGATCATTATTGATTTTATCAAAGATTGTTTAGGAACAGTTATTTATTGAAGCTGTAATTAATCAATGTTGGGTTTCATTTTATTCAACCCAACCTACGTCAATGTAAAAATTACGCCACTTTCAAAAACTTTCCTAAAACTTGCGGTTCGGGAAGCAGTTCACCATCTTCTAAACATGAATCAATCAACATTTCTAATACTTCCTGACCATTTTTTAAAACTTCTTCGTAAGTTTCCCCATGAGTACAAGACTGCATTACATTAGTAAAATCAGCCAGTAAGACTACATAACATTTATCTTCTTCAGACCATTGAATAATTATTGTATATTTCATTCTTTTGGTTTCTCCTGTTCGTCTGCTTCAATCTTCTTTAGTTCTGCTATTGTTTAGAAACAGCTATTTATTAAAGTTCATTATTCGAGCGATTAGAAATCGCGTCTACACAGGCAAAACCCACCTGCGTGGGTTTCAAAACACCCACATTTAATTTTCAACAGATACAGCAGTTCCCGGTATTATCAAGTACAGATATAATCATAAAACTCTTGTGGTGCGGGCATCTTGCCCGCATAAATTGTACCTGACTCAAGCTAAACTTGCTGTATTTAATGTTCTTTGCAAAAATTTACCCCATTCTGCGGCCAGGGGAACTTCTGTAAAAGGAACACAAATTGATTTAGAATTAGTTAATAAAAACTGCAATTCAATTTTTCTACCTTTTTGGGGAGGATTTTCTATATCTACCACATTACCATTTACTAAAAAGCGAATTTCCTTAACATCTAATAAAGAAAAAGTTTCTAATGCAATTGGTCCTTTAGTTGTTGGTTTTCCCCAAGTAATATCATTACCTTTTTGAGCTAATACAGCATAAATATCATATTTAGCTCGTTCAAATTCTTCAGCCCAAATTCGATAAGCTTCAAGTTTCTGATATTCCTGTGAACCTTGCCACGCTAACCAGAAAAATGCTACTAACAAAGGCAACCATAAAAGACCACGTTCCATACTTTGATTTCTGTGATTTGTGTGATTTGTGTGATTTTTCTTATTATTTAGTCTAGACTATTATTGATAGAATTGATGTCAAGTGACTAATTTTCACCACCCTATGCACCAAAACCAGAAACATTTCACGCCGTTACCTGTCAGCAACTATAGCCTAAATTTTCCCAAAAATGTAAAATAATTCTTCCTTATCAATATCAGGTTAACATATTCAAATTTATTTGTCAATACCAAAAAATAAATTTTTTCGGGGTTTTGAGTTTATTGTTTCTGTTATCACTTCCTATGAATGAGTTAACAATCAATTATCATGAAAACTTATCTTAGTATTGCGTATCTTTAACCATCCAATGTGCTAATTTAATATGGGTTTTTACTTTAGCGCAGGGTATTTCTAAATACCCTGCTATTACTTAGCATGATCTTAACTGGTAGGTGATGCAGTTAGGTCATAATTTTGATATAGCTTGACGAGACTTTCTTTAATGCGCGATCGCACATTCTCCGGTGAGACTACAATACAATCAGATGAGTATTGCATAATTTCCCGAATAAACCAGAATGTATTTGATACCCTCCTAATAACCCGCCTTACCTGTGGTTGATCTGGTATCCATTCCACTATTTTATCCTCTGGTTTAGGTTGATATGCAAACGCTAAACCTTTATATAAGTGCATTTCCACATCTATTTGATCTAAATTAGAATACCATTTACCAGTAATTTCCGTAACTGCTGCTTCAGTAATTCTGTCTAAATGAAAACACCAATTATGTTGTAGTTCTGGTACATCTTGATTATCTTTGCTTTCTTCGCACCTGCAGTCAAGATATAGGCGTTTTTCATGGGCAACAATTTGAGCATAGCGCACGGTAAAATTAAATACTCGCTCTGCTGCATCTTGATAGGCCAGTTGAAAGGGTTGTTGACGTAAGATATAGTGATCTACTTGTAATCGCCAAGATGGACGAGAATGATTTAAAAACCCTTCAATTTCTTTCCGCATTGGTATTGATAATTCACTACGTTCTAGTAACAAATTAGCGATGAGTTCCGCTTGTTCATTTTGTCCGATGTCGGTTAATGCACTTATACAACGATGTAAGGCACGGATACGGTCATCATGCCAGTCATTATTTTTACTAACTATTAATTTATGTTGGGCTATGGCCTTGATCAGTTTGGAGATATTGGGATCATCTCCCCACTTCATCCCAAATTGGAGAGCGATCGCTTCTAGTTGCGTTTTATCGCGCTCTGATACCGACAGTGTAATAGACTGACCTTTTCGACTCATAAAAAGTGTCCGTATACTTTATACTTGTTTTCGCTTGTCAATTTTTATTGTGGCTGTTATTATAGATTTTAGCAATGAGTTACGGACAATTTTTAATTGCCTTAATAAATCACCAAAGATAAAATAGTAAATAGGACTAAATAAATAGGAAACAACAATAATGAGTACAAATAATTTACTTTCTCGAATTGCCATTGATCCAAATATTTGTTTTGGGAAACCTTGTATTCAAGGTCATAGAATTTGGGTATCACTAATTTTAGATTTGCTTGCAGGAGGAGAGACAGTAGAGACAATTTTAGAAGAATATCCAGATTTAGAAAGGGATGATATTTTAGCTTGTATTGCTTATGGTGCAGAAATGTCGAGAAATAACTATGTAGAAATTCCTTTAGGAATGTAACAGGAAACAAAGAAGTGAATATTAAACTTGATGAAAATTTAGGGAATCTGCGAATAGTTACTTTATTACGTCTTGCTGGACATGATGTAGCCACTGTCAAAGAACAAGGTTTAACTTCCACTCCAGATGAGGAATTAATTGATATTTGTCATACTGAAGCTAGATCTTTAGTAACCATAGATAAAGGATTTGGAAATCGTCTCAAATATAAACCTTCTAACTATACAGGAATTGTAGTTATGCGTTTACCACCTCGTCCTAATTTTGCAGATTATCGTAAAGTTGCAGAAACTTTGATAGCAGGACTAGAACGAGCAGATGTAACTGGTAAATTATGGATAATTCAAGCAGGAAGTATTCAAGAATATCAAGATATTGAACTGGAGTAAAAAGCAATGACAACAGAATTTAATATTAAACTAAAACCTGTTTATTCGCAAACAGTACCCACACCAGATGGGGTAAAATTACCAGATGGTTGGTCTTTATCTTGGCATCAATTAGAAACATTAAAAGCATTAAGAGATCCCAATATTGACGTAGTTTTTAACACAGCCATGACAGGAGATGGTAAAAGTTTAGCTGCTTATTTAGAAGTTCTCCAAGGTGAATTTTGCGCCATTGGACTGTATCCAACTAATGAATTAGCAAGAGATCAAGAAACCCAAATCAAAGGATATATTGATATATTTCAACCAGAGAATCAACCGCGCATAGTTAAATTAAGCGGTGCAGATTTAGAAATTTATGCAGAAAACGAAGCCTTAAAAAAAGGGGCAGCAATTTTAACACTTTCTAGTCAAAGAGAAGTATTATTAACTAATCCTGATATTTTCCATTATTTACATCGCAGTAATTATTTAATTACTGGTGATAGTCCTGAAAAATTATGGAATAAAATTGATAAAGACTTTGATGTATTTATTTTTGATGAATTTCATGTATTTGCAGCCCCGCAAATTGCCAGCGTAATTAATACAATGCTATTAATTCATTGTACAAACTGCCGCAAAAAGTTTCTCTTTCTTTCAGCTACACCAGATCAAGATTTAATTAGCAAATTAGAAATAGCCGGATTTCGGTGTAAAGAGATAAATCCTCTAGCAGAAAATAAATATCAATTTCCTCATGATAAACAAGAAGAAACACAAATTAAAAATCAAGGATGGCGACAGGTATTAAGAGAAATTACACTCAATTTTATACCCTTAGAACCGAGTTTTAAAGCCTCAGAAACTTGGTTAAAAGAGAATAGTAATTTAATTATCTCTCAATTTCAGCAACATCCAGGAAGTAAAGGGGCAATTATTCTTAATTCCATTGCAGCAGTCAAACGATTAACTCCATTTTTTCAGGAACTTTTAGAACCTTATAATTTAACAGTGGGGGAAAATACAGGTTTATCTAGTAAAGGAGAAAAAGAATTAAGTTTAGCGGCTGATTTAGTATTAGGAACAAGTACAATTGATGTAGGAGTTGACTTTAAGATTAACTTTTTAATCTTTGAATCATCAGACTCAGGTAATTTTATTCAACGTTTGGGAAGATTAGGTAGACATGATGGATATGAAAAGAAGGGTGGAAAAGTTCAGTTTAATAATTTTACAGCTTATGCTTTAATTCCTAACTTTTTATTTGAGCGTTTATTTCAAACAGAATCACCACCATTACAAGCTAATCATATTTATGATCGTCCATTTTTACAACAAATAATTAAGGAACAATATCGAAAAATTAATGATTTTCATGGATATTATCGCCGATGGGGTGCTGTACAGTCTTTTTGGTTGTGTGTGAAGTTGAGCGATCGCACTATTAAACAACAATATACCCAAAGTCGAGAAAAGTTTAAAACAGCTTGTGAAAAAGTCTTTGATAGCAGTTTAAAATCCCAAGCAGGACATATTCAAAGATGGGCTAAAGAATGGCGAGAAAAATCAGGTAAATCAGGAAATCCCATTGCGGAAGATGCAGCCAGTTTTCGTGGTTCAAGTCCTTTGCAATGTGGGTTATATGACTTAACAGAAACTAATGAAAATGAGAGATTTAAAACTTATGATTTACCAGGAATTTTAAGCAACTTAGAAATTGAAATGTGGACGGAAGCGGGATTCATGCGGATATTAAAAGAAACCGCGCAAAGTACCAGACAACCCATAGCAAAAGGTAGATTTGTCCATTGTCTAGCATTTATCAAGTTGAAAGCTTACCGTGAGGAACGGTTAAACTGGAAATTTACCTATTCTGGAGACTTACAACCCATAGCAGACGCTTGGAAAGTACAGGTTTTAACAGAGGTGGGAGTATGGCAACCGGATAACACTTGGATAGGCCAAATTAATAAAAAGCTGAAAAAAGAGGGTTTAGTTTGTTATGTGATTCGTCGCCCTGTAGCAGAACTAAGGATGAGATTAAGATTACCTATGCACTTTCAAATTTATCCCATTAGTGACCAGTACAGTGTTAATGATGCTAGTAGTCCTTATGCTATAGCTTTTGGTCAATCGGCACTGCTATTAGATACGCTTGCTTATACATTTAAAAGCAAAGGAGATGAGATATGGGTGGTTTGAGGTTGCGATCCCTAGTTCACCTATCAGAGTCGCACCTTATAGGTTAGCACTAACATAGCTTCTTCGGCGCAAATCTATTGAGGTGATTTCTAATGAAAGAAAACTTACCTGATCGTATGCTTGAAGTGATGTCAGATACTTGCTGGCATTCTACAGAGAAGCTAGTAGAAAAAGTTAGTCATCGGTTTTCTGCAACTATGCACGTTCTCAAGAAGCGTGGTTATCAGTTTGATAAGCGACGTACTCATGGTCAAAAGTATGAGTATAGATTAGTAAAAGAGTCAAAAGCGATCGCTTAACAACATTCCCAAAAACCGCCTGATAATGAATTATCAGGCTAATAACAAAAGTCGTCTAAAGACGACTAGGAAATTTTATGAGTCGGTTTTAACCGACTTGAGCTATTAGCCTTGAAATTCATTTCCAGGCGGGTTGCTGGTTTTAACTTAAATTTTGCAACAATCCCAAAAACCATGAAAGAACAAACATTACTAGAAAGAATCAGATTTAACCCCCAAATCTTTGGCGGTAAACCAATCATTCGTGGTCGTCGTCTAGCTGTGGAACATATTTTAGGAATGTTAGCAGCAGGTGATACTACCGAAACCTTATTAGAAGCATATCCCTGGTTAGAACGGGAAGATGTGCAAGCCTGTTTAGTCTACGCAGCTAATTAAAACATTGTAGTTATGAATAACCCAATTTCTGATAATTACATAAATCTACTTATGGAAGTAAAACAACGAATTAGTTCCGCCCAATATGAAGCACTCAAGGCAGTTAATCGAGAAATGATTAACTTATATTGGGATATTGGACAGATGATTTTTATCAAACAACAAAATTCTAATTGGGGTAAATCTGTAGTTGAACAATTAGCAAAAGACTTACAAACAGAATTTCCTGGTATTAGTGGTTTTTCTGCTCGAAATATTTGGAGAATGCGAGATTTTTATTTAGCTTATCACTCTAAAGAAAAACTGACACCATTGGTGGCAGAAATTGGATGGACTCACAATATAGTCATTTTGGAAAAGTGCAAAGATGACTTAGAACGAGAATTTTATATGAAAATGACTCGTAAATTTGGCTGGACAAAAAATGTTTTAATTCATCAAATTGAAAACCAAACTTATCAAAAAACTCTCCTGAATCAAACTAATTTTGATCAAAACATTTCATCAGAAATCCGTAATCAATTACAACTAGCAGTTAAAGATGAATATACCTTTGATTTTTTAGAATTAGCTGATGAACATAGCGAACGACAATTAGAAGAAGCAATTTTAGCAAAAGTTAAACCATTTTTACAAGAAATGGGAGGTATATTTACTTTTGTTGATAGTCAATATCGCTTAGAAGTTGATGATGAGGAATATTTTATAGATATTCTATTATATCATCGCTGTTTAAAGTGTTTGGTGGCAATAGAATTAAAAATTGGTAAATTTTTACCTGAATATGTTGGTAAAATGCAATTTTATCTATCGGTTTTAGATGATAAAGTGAAACTTGCAGATGAAAACCCTTCTATTGGCATTATTCTTTGTAAATCTAAACAAAGAACTATTGTAGAATACGCTCTGAAAGATTCTAATAAACCAATTGGTGTCGCCACTTATCAAATAGTTTCTCAACTACCACAAGAACTAAAAAATCAACTTCCTGATCCTGAACAAGTTGCTAAACTACTAGAAGGATTTGCATAAAACACATCATAAAAATCAACTCTTATTTAATTTTATTGGCAGAAAACAATGGCTAAAAAAAGTAAAAAAACAGATGAATTTCAACAACTATCACTTTTAGAAATAGTAGATAACGCTAATTCTGAAACCTCAGATGATGATTGGTTATCCGGTGATTTTGGTTTTGATAGTGATGGAGTTAGAACTATTGAAACCAAAGGACAATTGCTCACACTCAAGCTATTAAAAGAATCAATACAATCGCAAAATCCTAATGATCAAGTAATGGCAGATTTTGCCGAATATGTATTACCCAATCTGTTAACTATCGCTATTGGTGTCACTGCCAAAGGTGGTAAATTCTTTGATGAAATTGACGAAAAACGAGCAGCAGAAGGTAAAACAAAGGTTAGACGAGATAACGCGGCTGATCAATCTTTAAATACTCACTTGCTTAATGGTTTATTTCCAGCTAATTTAATTGAACAAAGGTTAGAAAAACTGGATACCACAATTAAACGAGTAGTAAAAGATAAAGAACGACGTTTAGTAATTGCTGGTTTCATTTTACATGACTTTGAAAAATTCCCAGATGCACCAGAAGAATGCCGCAAATTACCTTTAGATGAACATAGAAAAATTATTGATCAAAAAGTCAAGCAATTAGGAATTGATAAATTTATCAATCCAGATAATTCTGAAGAGTATCAAGAATATATTGATGATTTATTGTGCATGGCCTATAATGCCCAAAGTCGTTGGGATACTAACTGGAATTTTTCTGAATTTGGGTTAAATCCTGTTCTTAAAGATCGCACTATTCGCAGTTTATCAGATTTAACTCGTTTAGCTGATTTACTTTCTTCAATTATCAAACATCCTCAAGATGCAGAAAATAAGACATTAAATGAAATTATCCACAGTCTTAGTGATGGTAAATTAAAATTTACCTATCATCGTATTTCTGAAAATAGAGGTGTTTTAACCAACGTTGTTAATAATGCTGTAATTGCAGCTCATACTAACTTAAATACCGCAGAAAATAGATATTATGAACCTTTGTTATATCTACCAACTGGGGTAATTTATCTAGCGTTGCGTGATGCTCCTCCTATCTCTCCAGAAACTTTACCAAATCTGGTAGTTAATAAGATTAAATCCCTTTGTTCAGGTCAATTACAACTTAGACAAACGGGATTTGGTAGAGATGGAAAAGGCATGAAATATGCTGAATATTACAATCTATTTTTTGATTCTCCCGGTTTAATGCAAGTTGCGTTAGATGCTACTTTACGCATTTTAAATACTGGTAAAACATCTGTTGGTAAAAGTCGCAGTGAAAATTTAGTTAAGTTTCAAAAACAAAATGTTTTATCATCAGATTATGATTTTCAATTTGATGATGATATTCGTATTGATCAAATTGCCGAATTTGGAGATCTAATTACTCGTAAAATTTGGAAAGAAACCGTTGAAAAAATCGAAACTGCCAGAAAAAAAGATAAAAAACTTCCAGAAGTTCCCAATTTTGATTTAACTCATAAAGTTGCTGAACTTTGGAATTTAACTGAATATCTTCCCCAAGTTAGAGAAATTCAACGTATCAATGAAAGTTTGAAAGAACAAAAGTTAAAAGGTAATACAGGAGGTGTACCTTATGAATGGTATTATCTAGCGGCTAAATATCTGGAAAAACATCCAGGTATTGAAGATGTCCGCGAAAATTGTCAACAGGTAATTTATTACTTGACAGATTTAATTTGCCCAATTCTGGCACAATATCAATTACCAGATGGTTGGGATGATTTAAGGTTGTGGGTATCAAGAGTGATCATGTTACCTAATACTAATAAATCCACATCTATTACTAATGAAATTGATAATTTTATCAATGAACTGGGTAATTATAATGCGGCCAAAAAACCAGGCAGAGGTAAACAATTAATTTGCTCAATTTCTCATTCAGCTTACACTGTCACTGAGCAAATGGAATCAGCAGTTTTATTTACTCCCCAAGTTTATACAAATAAACAAATGTTAGGAGGTTCTAGCGCTAAACGCAACATTTCCAGTATTGCCGGGGTAGAAATAATGCTCAGACAAATATTGATGAATCAAACGCAAGCTGTGGGTAAAAGATTTGAAGATGGTAAATATCGCTATCTCTACTTTTATCCAACTTATTATTTCACTCCAGAAACTAATAAGTTCTTACAAAAAGCCTACACAAATATTGCTCAAACTCGTTTTGATACCAGCATCCGTAATCATTTCATTAGTAAAGAATTACAGGTTGATTTAACTAAAGAAAATTATCAAAGTGTGGATAGTTTCTTAATTGATGAAAATTTAGATAGTGAAAAAGATCGCACTTTTAAGTTATCTTATCCTGAAGATCAACCTTTAACATTTTACTTCATGGCTTTACCTCCAGGAAGAGACAGCACTGATACAGAATCTTGGGTAATGCCCAGTTGGTTAGCGTTTGCTTTCCCGATGATTTTAGATGTCAAAACTGTGGTTTCTGAGTCTCCTATTCCCCCATTTAATGATGGTGCAGAATTTGAAGAAACCGTTTTTCTTGATAGTGCGCCTCATGCTTTTAGAACTTTGGTAAAAAGAGATAGATTTCGCCTTGATTACATTTTAGAAGGTTGGGAAGAGTACGGTATTCAATATCCGGCACCTTTAAATGTTTTAACTGCTGCTTATGCCATTCATTTAGATGTCAATGCAAAGCAAGGTAAAACTGGCTATGATGCTAATTGGGGGAAATTTACGGAATTAGCAAAGGATTTTGAAACCAGTCCGCTTCATGTCTTTGCTTATCTCAATAAATGGGTGCGTAATCAAAAACTTGAGACAGCAAGAATTGATAAAATCAAACTTTACACCTATCATTTTTACCCCTGTTTTGACCCTTATGCAAAATTTAATTCTACCCAGGAGAAATTAATTGTGGAATCAAGATCAACTTTGAATCATCCTCAAAATTTAACGGAACTTTATCGCCGTTTTTATCGAGCTAATAAAAGGTTTAATCCTAAAGCAAACGCGGTTTTAAAACCCATTGATATCGCTGCGGATACTATTCTTAAAGCAGATTCTTGTGTGTTTGATGGGGAAACTTTAACTTTAGCAGTAGCAGCAGAGATTGTTAAATTAATGGATCGAGTACATTCTTCTACTGCGGAAGGACGTTGGATGATGAGTAAACGGGAGGAAGAAAGACAAGCTGTTTTAGAGTTTGCTAAGTATTTTGTAGAGGATGTTTTTGAGGGGTCTTTTAAGAGCGATCGCGCCCGGTTAGCAGGTCGTCAATTAAACCTCATTCGAGATACCTGTGAATTTCTTTATCGTTTAGCAGATGATAAAGAATATCAGGCACGTCCCCAAAATGAACCTGATCAAATTACCGAGATTGAAACTGAGGAAAATTAGATCATGACTATTATTGATCCTACTCAGTCTTATACCTTTAGCAAATATTTTGAGATGCACATTTCTCCTCAAGATTTTGCTCAAGAATTTGGCTATACATTCACTCGAAAACGTTTGAATTTACCCCAATATCCAGAAAATTTAGACCGATTACAAGAACTACAAGCAAGACTTGATGAAATTCTGCCATACTTTGATTTAGCTAACGAAATAAGTCGCCGAGAAGTATTAATTTCTCCCATCATTTTAGACTTAGTTCACTATACTAAATCACAGGTGAGAATTGAGTATCAAATTAAAGTCAGTGAACAACTACAAGGTTACTTTGATTATCTGATTAAAAATCGCAATAACCTCCTAGTAATTGAAGCCAAAAAAGAGGATTTAGATTATGGTATGACTCAACTTTTTGCAGAATTAATTGCCCTAGATAAATGGCAAGAAAATTCCCAACAAACTCACCTTATTGGTTCAGTTACTACTGGTAAAATATGGGAATTTGCCCAACTAGATCGCATTAATAAACATCTCATTCAAGGACTTGATAGCTATCGTGTTCCTGATGATTTAGACCCCTTAATGCGGATTCTTGTGCAAACTCTCATTTAATTTACTCTCATCCTTATTAAACATTTACTTTCAGGAGAAAATCATGTCACTCTTAAAAACCGTTGACGCTAAATTATTTCAAACCGAAATTCCCTACAAACCAATGGGTAAATATGTCCATTTCTTAACTATTCGCGTTACTGAATCCTATCCATTATTCCAAACAGATAGCGAACTAAATAAAGCACGAGTTAGAGCAGGAGTTAAAGACAAAAACACCATTAGCCGTCTTTCCATGTTCAAACGTAAACAGTCCACACCAGAAAGATTAGTAGGAAGAGAATTATTGAGAAAATACGAATTTATGAAAGCAGAAGAATGTGAATATAACGTATCTTTTGCAATGGATAATCCTGATTGTATTATTTACGGTTTTGCTATTGGTGATTCAGGTTCAGAAAAATCAAAAGTTGTCGTAGATACCGCATTTTCTATTACAGCTTTTGATGAATCTCATGAAACCTTTACTCTCAATGCTCCTTTTGAAAATGGGACAATGGCTTCTAAAGGAGAAAGTGGTTCTAAAGCTGGTGAAGTTACTAGCAGAATTAACCAACAAGACCACATTAGACCACAGGTATTTTTTCCTAGCATTGTCACCTTAAAAGACCCTACAGAAGCGAGTTTTTTATATGTCTTAAATAACATCCTCAGAACTCGTCATTATGGCGCACAAACAACCCGCACAGGTAGAGTCAGAAATGAATTAATTGGTGTTGTTTTTGCCGATGGAGAAATTACCAGTAACCTCCGATGGACTCAAGCAATATACGACGAAATGAAGGCTAATAATACAATCAAATCACCAGATCCTTTAGATGAAGATGATGTAATTATGGCTGCCAAAACCGCAATTCAAAGTTTAATGGCTGATGAATTTATTGTGCATACAGACTTTATTGATGATGATTTTGTACATTTATTAGATGAAGTGAAAAAACTCACAAATAATGAAGCGGGAATGAAATCAATTTTGCAAAAAGCTGATGATGAAGCTAAGGCTTATGCTAAAAAGCATATTAAAGGTAAATCTGAAGAAGCAAAAGCCGCAAAATCAAAAGCAGGTAAAAAAGCTGTAGCAACGGAGTAAAAAAAATGGTGTTTATCTACCGTTGTCAATTAGAATTACACGATAGTCTCTATTTTGCCACCCGTGAAATTGGCAGACTCTACGAAACAGAGCCAATAATTCATAATTATGCTCTGTGTTATGCTCTGGGTTTAATTGATAGTGAAATTTATTCAACAACCGTTGCTGAAGAAAATTCCTATCGCTATTTTTGCTCGGAACAAGTGCCAAAATATGAGGAACATTTAACCCCTTTAAATGAACAGGGAATTTATGTCACTCCTGCTCGTTCTTTACATCATGCGGCTATTCTTAATACATGGAAATATGCTAATAATAATTACCATGTAGAAATGGAAAAAACCCAAAAGAATATTCCCAGTTTTGGACGAGCAAAGGAAATAGCTCCAGAAAGTCAATTTGAGTTTTTTCTTATCTCTCAAAAATCAATCAAATTACCTAAATGGATTCGTTTAGGAAAATGGATGAGTAAAGCAGAAATTACAGTGGAAAAATTACCACAACCAAAAACTAAAACTGATTTATTCACCTGTACTCATCCTTTAAATCCTTTGGATGTTATGTTTACTAATCAAGTCATTAGTTATGATGTGGTAAATATGCCTCCAGTTAGCCTAATTCAAAATGTGCAAATGCGAGGGGAATATTACTATTTTGATGATGTCAAAAATGTAAAACTTCCCAAACAAATGCGATACAGATTTAAGGGTTAAACTTCCAAAATTTCCCACTTACAACTCTTGTGGGGTGGGCATCTTGCCCGCCCTTAACTTAGTAGGTTGGGTTGAAAAAACCCAACATTGACAATTATTTGTTGGGTTTCACTATGGTTAAACGAGAAATTGCGCCTGGTATTTCTACAGGTTTTTATATTGACAATTATTTGTTGGGTTTCACTATCGTTCAACCCAACCTACAAAAACTTTAAGAACTTCCTAACCATCAAAAATATGCCCCACAGTCTCATCCTCAATATCACCCCCCAAACCCCCATCTACCTCAATTTCCTCACCGGTAGACATTACCACGCCTTATTTCTTAATCTAGTCAGTTCTGTAGATAGAAAATTAGGTGACTACCTCCATGAATCAAACGCCGATAAAGCCTTTACCCTCTCACCTTTACAGGTAAAAACTAACAATCCCAACCAATTTAACACCCTACAATATAATCATAAAAACCCCATTCCCGCAGGTTCTCATTGTTGGTGGAGGATATCTTTATTAGATGACAATTTATTTAGTCAACTCACCCCTTTATGGTTGAATCTTAACCCGGAAAAACCTTGGCATTTAGGATCTGCTAATTTATTTATCACCAGCATTCAAGGTATACCCCAATCTTCTCAACCTTGGGCTAATGTTTCTTCATATCCCCTATTATATCAACAAGCTAGTGAAACGGAAAGAACTATTAATTTCATCTTTTCTACACCTGTAGCCTTTCGTCAAGGTGGTTTTGATAATGTTTTACCTACTAAAGAATCTGTTTTTAATAGTTTGTTGAATCGCTGGAATAAATATAGTGGAATTGAATTAACTCATATTCCCTTAGAATCAATTTATCCTAGCGCTTTTAATATCAAAACTGAAGTTATTAGCAACTATGAAAATAAATTTATTGGTTGTCTAGGTGACATTAGTTATCGCATTCTTGGCGATGTGGAAGCAACAAAAATCAAACAAATTAATACTTTAGCTAACTTTACCTTATATACAGGAATAGGACGTAAAACAACAATGGGAATGGGTATGGCCAGAAGAAAGTAGGTTGGGTTGACGCAAGGAAACCCAACATCATCACAGGAGAAAATTTTGTTGAGTTTCGTTCCTCAATCTAACCTACAGATTAGAAAGTAGGTTGGGTTGACCTAAGGAAACCCAACATCATCACAGGAGAAAATTTTGTTGGGTTTCGTTCCTCAACCTAACCTACAGATTAGTTTTTTATTGTTTTGAAAATTAAATTGGGAATACTATATGCTATCCTCTATCACCTCTGATAATGATTACGTAAACATTGCTTCATTAAATCAATATTCCTATTGTCCTCATCGCTGTTGGTTAATTCATTGTGCTGGTGAATTTACAGATAATCAATACACTATTGAAGGCACAAGTTTACATGAACGAGTTCACACTATGAGCGAAGTAAACAGAGATGAAACTTACCAAATTCGGGCTATTTATCTGAAATCTGATCAATATCAATTAATTGGTAAATCTGATTTAATTGAGTTGGAAAATGGTGATTATTACCCAATTGAATATAAACGCGGACGCAAAGGAGAATGGGATAATGATGAGTTACAAGTGTGCGCTCAGGCTTTGTGTTTGGAGGAAATGACTGGTAAAAATATCAATTCTGGTTATATCTATTATGCCCAAACACATCAACGTCAATTAGTAGAAATTACGACGGAATTACGAGCTAATACTATTGCCACAATTGAAGCGGTAAAAATGTTGTTGTTTACTGGTGCTATGCCAAAATCTGTAAAAACAAAACGTTGTGATGGTTGTAGTTTATTTGCTCGATGTTTACCCCAAGCTGTTGATAAAGTTGACCGTTATCAAGAAGCAAATTAGTTATTGGTAATTAGTAATTGGTGATTGGTGATTGAGTAATAAACTATTTACTGTCACCTGTCACATAAAAACTATCACCTATTTTGAGGATTTGATCATGGGTACTCTTTACATTTCACAAGCTGATTCTTTTATTGGCAAGGTTGATGAAAGAATTAATGTCAAGTTTGATAACAAAACTATCATTGATTTACCATTTATTAAGTTAGATGGTGTGGTAATTTTGGGTCGTTCCACTCTTTCCCCTGCTGTGGTTTCTGAGTTAATGAATCGTCATATTCCTCTATCTTTTATTGATGAAAAAGGGCATTATTTAGGACAGTTGCAACCGCAAATGTCTGGTAATATTTTTGTGAGAAAGGCTCAATGGCAAGCAGCGGGAGAAACACTTAAATCTATTCATGCTGTTCAAGGTTTTGTGAGGGGGAAATTAAAAAACTACCGTCAACTTTTGGTACGTCGTCAAAGAGAATCTGATCATCTTGATTTGTCTGCTGATATTACTCCTTTGGAAAACGTAATTGCTGCCATTGATAAAACTGAAAGTATTGATTCTTTACGGGGTTTGGAAGGCGCTGGTAGTGCGGTTTATTTTGGTTGTTTTAATCGCTTAATTCTTAATCCTAATTTTGAATTTACTAAGCGTGTCCGTCGTCCACCTACTGATCCGGTAAATTCTTTGTTGAGTTTTGGATATTCTTTATTACGTCATGATATCCAAGCTGCTGTAAATATTGTGGGCTTTGATCCTTTTTTGGGATATCTCCATTATGATCGTTATAATCGTCCTTCTTTAGCTTTGGATTTAATGGAGGAATTTAGACCTTTGTTAGTTGATTCTTTGGTTTTAGCTTTGTTGAATAAACAACTTTTAAAGCCAGATGATTTTATTAGTGAACCCTTGAGTAATGCTGTTTCTTTGACTCCTGAAGGTAGAAAAATTTTTCTGACCAATTATGAGAAGAAAAAACAATCAGATTTTAAACATCCAGTAATGGGTAAAAAATGTAATTATCGAGAATCTTTTGAGTTACAAGCTCGGTTATTAGCTAAATATTTGATGGGAACTACTGACAAGTATCCTCCTTTATTTATTAGGTAATAGGTGACAGTTTTTAGGTTACAGGTAACAGGTTACAGTAAATATTTTATTACTCAAATCACCAATCACCAATTACCAATTACCAATTACCAAATTTATGAATGTTGTTGTTTCTTACGATATTTCTGAGGATAAACGACGGACTAAAATCCATAGTATTCTCAAGTCCTATGGCCAATGGGTGCAGTATAGTATTTTTGAATGTGAGTTAACTGATACTCAATATGCTAAATTGCGATCGCGTCTTAATAAACTGATTAAGGCTGATACTGATAGCATCCGTTTTTATTTCCTTTGTGCTTGCTGTCATGGTAAGATAGAAAGAATCGGTGGTGAACAACCCCGCGATCACACTGTTTTCTTTGCTTGATACGCGGATGGGGGGGTGTAAAAATTTCCGGTCAGCAAAAAATGTCTGAGATCTTCTCTGTGTCTGCTTTTTATGGATTTTAGGGAAGTTACCCACCCGCGCACCTTACACAATAACGGTTTTGTCGTTTTTTCCTCTTGACACAATTTCTGAAATGGACTATGATTATCTCATCCGCGTAACTGAACCTTGAAAACTACATATATATAGGCTTTCAGCCCCCCGCTATTGCAATTTCTATTACTCCCTATTAGGGATTGAAACATCGTTGTGCGCTCGATACGCAGAGAGTCCATAAGGGAATTGCAATTTCTATTACTCCCTATTAGGGATTGAAACTACCAGTCGGATGGATTTTTGTCGTATCTCATCTATCAATTGCAATTTCTATTACTCCCTATTAGGGATTGAAACATCTTATTGTCAAGATTATTAATTGGTTGCGTTAAGATTGCAATTTCTATTACTCCCTATTAGGGATTGAAACTTGTAAGTATCTTTGGGTACGCAAGATCCATTCAATTGCAATTTCTATTACTCCCTATTAGGGATTGAAACTTTTATATCTTTGGAATAATTTGTATCTATCCAGGGATTGCAATTTCTATTACTCCCTATTAGGGATTGAAACTCGGACGTTGCACCCTGTACTAAAAATCTTTTTCTTATTGCAATTTCTATTACTCCCTATTAGGGATTGAAACAATATTGAGGAAATAAACGCTAAGTACCTAACCTTTGGGCAAATTGCAATTTCTATTACTCCCTATTAGGGATTGAAACAAACCTCTGCTTTTTTTTATGATAAAACTTGACACATTGCAATTTCTATTACTCCCTATTA
>OMJF01000023.1 GCA_900299285.1 Anabaena sp. 54
TAGGTTGGGTTAAAGTATGTTCACGAAGTGTGGCGAAGCCATAACCCAACATAAGCGTTGGGTTGCGCTGTCGCTTAACCCAACCTACAGAAAATGGATAAGGTATTCAAGTAATAATCAGAATTATGAATGATGAAAAAATTATTGTACCTTTAGATGTACCAGATTTAGACAGCGCGATCGCTCTAATTAATAAACTTCCTCAAGTCACTTTCTGGAAAGTTGGTTTGGAGTTGTTTACCAGCACTGGTCCGAAAATTCTCGATATCCTTAAATCTCAAGAAAAACGTATTTTCCTGGATTTGAAATTTCATGATATCCCCAATACCGTCGCTGCTGCTTGTCGCGCTGCTGCTGGTTTTGGGGTAGACTTATTGACAATTCACGCAACTTGTGGTAATGATGCTCTCAAAGCTGCTGCTCAAGCTGTACAAATTGGAGCGGAAAAGGCCGGAACAAAACCCCCGCAATTAATCGCTATTACGTTGTTAACCAGTATTTCTCCACGACAATTGGCGTTTGATTTGAAAGTCCCTCTGGAATTACCAGAATTTGCTCTGGAAATGGCACTTTTAGCTGAAAAGTCAGGGTTGAATGGGGCGGTTTGTTCTCCCCAAGAGGTGCAACAATTAAGACAAACTTGTAAAAATGACTTTTTGCTCGTTTGTCCAGGGGTGCGTCCTACTTGGTCTGATAAAGGCGATCAAAAACGATCGCTCACTCCCTCTCAATCTATCACAGCGGGTGCTGATTATCTCGTTATTGGTCGTCCTATTACTGCGGCTGCTGAACCTGAGTTAGCCTGGAATCTGATTATTGAGGAGTTAAAGACTTTTCCCACTAACAACCAAAAGCCCCTTGACTAAAGAAACCCCTAGTTATCAAGATAGTTCTTCCTCATCAAGATAACTATAACAGATTCAAAATCAATTGTCAACCCCCTTGATAGTATTTTTTGGGCTTTTATTGGGAGTGGGAATTATTCGATAAGTTGTGGAGGTACAAAATCATCTGCGTTTCCTTCCTAATTCCTGTACCTATAAAGAAACCGCCAATTATCAAGATAGTTCTTCCTTATCAATATAAGGGTAACAAATTTAAAATCAATTGTCAACCCCCTTGATAGTATTTTTTGGGCTTTTATTGGAAGTGGGAATTATTCGATAAGTTGTGGAGGTACAAAATCATCTGCGTTTATCTGCGTTTATCTGCGTTTCCTTCCTAATTCCTGTACCTATGAGCATGAGAAATGCTATTATTTACAATTTATTATGATCACAAAAACGAGCAATGCTAAACCTTGACTGGAGTTTAGAAGTTGAAGAGGAAAAAAGAACAAGGAAGAATGAAGTAAATTTCTCTCCTGGTTTTTGGTGCTTATATTTAATAGCCTGTAATTTATGGTTATTTATTGCTCCTGGATTTTATTATCCTCTAATTGCGAAAAGTATCACTCCTAAATCTGTAAGTCCCCAAGTTACTAAATCCTGTTCTCAACAAAGTCTAGAAACTTTAACAACTCAATTAATGTTAGATTTACCTGGCTATGCTAACCGTGTTACCCAACGTGCGCGTCGTCTGAAAAGGAGTGTTGATACTTTTTCCTATATATTGGCTGCGGGTAAACCAGAGTTTGAATCTTTACCATTAAACCCTGGTATTGATAATGATAATAACTATAACACAGAAGGAGTAGAACAGGTTTTCTTTACAACCTTAGAGAGAAAATATCTCAATAAGAGGCCTGTAGAATTACAAGAATTTCACAGGCTATTTTTGACAAAAACTAACACTGGTTGGAGTGTGGTGATGATGTTTTCTCAAACCAGTGAGTATCCAATTAAACCTCCTATCGCACCACCCAGAAATAGTAGTTATGGTGCGATCGCTCAAGGTGTTAAACTATGGTTACGGGATTGTCAAGCTGGAACTGTTCGATTACAATAAGTAATTACAGCTATTTTCAGGTAAATCGTTTTTTGTTTCCCATCCAGGCGCAAATCAATATAGTATTACCCTTGGGGAATTTGATTTAATTCTGCTGTCAGCTTCTCTTTATTGCGTCTACGGATTTTAGCGTAAAGTTGAATACTCACAGCCATGAAAACCACTAAACCGAAAATTAACCAAGCCGTCATGTCGGTGGGTAAGTTATTCTTGAATATAGCCAACATGACAATTACAACTAGTAAAAGTGTTGGTGCTTCATTCAAAGCGCGTAAACTTTGACCACTCCACTTACATTTATCCGCTGCTAACTGCTTCATGAGTCTACCACAATAATGATGATAGCCAATTAAAACAGCTACAAAGACTAATTTAAAATGTAGCCAAGGTTCTTGTAAAATATCCATGTTGGTAGATAAGATACCAATAGCCATTGCTACCGTTACTAACATTCCAGGAGTAGTTATAATATCATAAAGACGCTTTTCCATGATTTGATACTGGTTTTTCAGTATCGTTTTTGCTGGTTCTAGTTCTTGGTTGGCTTCAACGTGGTAGATAAATAAGCGGACGAGGTAAAATAACCCCGCGAACCAAACCACAAAGCCAATAATATGAAATGCTTTAAACCAAGAATAAGCCATAATATCCTAACCTGCCTTAATCGCCTTACAAATGACCTCAATACCAGGTTACGGTAATTATAGTCAAGAATGGCGATACATTAAGAACTATTATTGATCTTCTAACTGACTGCTAAACTGTTTAGCAAAACGTCGTTTTAACTCAACTGACTCAGTACGGGGTAATAAATCAAATATTTCTCTCAATTTGTCGTCTATTTCTATAAAAGGTACTTGACCTTTTTTGTTCAAGACTACTTTACCCGACTGGTCAAAAATTACAACTTGAGGAACACCCCCCGAATAATAATATCCCGGTTCTGTCGGTTGATAGGTCTTGTCAGCTAAAATGGTATCAACGCTAATAGGAATAATCTCCGCTGCGCGTCCATAGAATGCTTGTACCTCAGAAACAACTTGAGCGTATTTCTTGCAATCGCTACTATCATCAATGTAAAATGTTACTATGGCTGGTTTGTGTTCTGCTAATGTCTGTGCTAGGGTTTCTTTAGCAGGAACTAAAGAACCATTACCAGCATAAATTACAAAAATATTACCATCATAATGATCATCTTTAATACCTGCTATTGCGGGCTGTATACTAATTATAAATAGCCAAAGAAGCAGCAATAAGCATTTAGATACTAACAGTCTCCAGTTAGTAATTATTTGAGTTGGTAAAAAAAGCCCTTTCTTCATTAACAGAAACCTTGTATTTGTCGGTGGTCAGTTGTCGGTGGTCAGTTGTCGGTGGTCAGTTGTCCGTTGTTCGTTGTCCGTTGTTCGTTGTCCGTTGTTGGTTGTCCTTAGCAAAAATCACCTTTTCGGGTCTTCTTGTCTCCTTTTAATGGTATCTTCTCTATAATAATCCTATTTGATTTTTTTTAATGAACCACAACACACACAGAGATTATAGAGGAAGAGAAAATAAAAAGATATTCTGTCTACGGATACACATACTCATTCAAAATCGTTATAGTTAGTTAAATTTACAGTTTTTACAGGTTCAAATTCTTTTGACAAAGATCACATTATCAATAAATCATGACTGTGGGTAAAAAAATAAAATTTATCAGTAGATTTCCCTTGGGTTTTGCAGTATCAATTGCTAAAAGCGTGACCTTTTTGGTTAGGTTACTGCGTCTTGGTGCTGCTAGTGTTTTACCAGGTGCCATTGCGCGACGTATAGAACCCCGAATTTTGCAATTATTGAGTCAGCAAGTTAAACACGGAGTAATTATTATTGCCGGAACAAATGGCAAAACTACTACTGCTTTACTATTATGCACCATTTTACAACGAAAGGGGTTTCGTATTGCCCATAATTCTACAGGTGCGAACCTGGAAAATGGTTTAGCAACTGCTTTGATAGACAATGCTAATCTGTGGGGAAAGTTAAATATAGATTATGCAATTTTAGAAGTTGATGAAAATATAGTTCCCAAGGTTTTGAAACCACTACAACCTCGAATTATTCTCTGTTTAAATCTGTTCCGCGACCAATTAGATAGATATGGAGAAGTAGATAGTATCAGTAAACGGTGGACAAAGGTAATTTCAACCTTACCAGAAACAACAGTAGTTATTCCCAATGCTGATGATCCAACTTTATCATATTTGGGTCAACAGTTACCACAAAGAGTCTTATTTTTTGGTTTAAATGAACCAGAAAATTATTTAGAAGCAATTCCTCACGCTGTTGATTCTATCTATTGTCCTAGATGCGGCCATGCTTTAGACTATCAAGGGGTGTATTTATCCCATTTGGGAGATTTTACTTGTCCTAGTTGTGGTTTTACTAAAAGTAAACCCGCATTATTAAGTCGCAACTGGCCACAAATTCTTGTCGGTTTGTACAATAAATATAATACTTTGGCCGCAGTTACAGCAGCAAAAGAATTAGGAATTGATGATGTTATTATCAGAGATACAATTAACGATTTTCAAGCCGCTTTTGGTCGGGCTGAAGATTTAGTTATTGAAGGTAAACGAGTACGGATTCTATTATCTAAAAATCCCGTAGGTACAAACGAAACTATTCGCGTCGTTACTCAAAGTACCGATAAAACTACTTTATTGGTCTTAAATGACAGAACCCCCGATGGTACTGATGTATCATGGATTTGGGACGTAGATACGGAAAAATTGGTAGCAAGAGGGGGAATATTGATTGTCAGTGGCGACCGTGTGTATGATATGGCCTTACGTTTGCGTTATAGTCAAGAATCTGTGGAGAGTAATATTAACCTGATTGTAGAGTCAGATTTGCACAAAGCGATCGCAACTGCTCTAGAGCAGACACCAGCAAATGAAACTTTACACATTCTCCCCACCTATTCAGCTATGTTAGAAGTGCGAGAAATATTAACTGGTAAGAAAATTCTCTGACAATTGACAATTGACTAATTATACGTTATACTGATTTTACTAGTTTTTTCCGCATTTTTAGCCTCTGTGCTATTATCAGTCAAACCGGTACAGGGTTTATTGAAAAGTCTAACGACTCACATACAATTGTCCTGTCATCTATTCAAGCGAATCTTGATTTAACTACACCGCAAATAAATAAAATTACACATTCTGTGATAGAAGAAACTGGTTGTAATTGCGCTAATTGCGTTCAGACTAACTTAGATAAATTACAAGGTAAATTACCTATGATTGAGGTTTAATTAAATTAGACTAATTAATAAAGATACAGATTTACTGTGTCTTTATTAATTGATATGATCATCAAACTCCGAAGAAGTTTAAATTCTGGAACTTTTCAGATATTTATAAGCGATAATAAATCATGTTAAGAAAAAAAATATCTACCCATTTTACCCATTTATTAAAAACCACCATTTTCGGTTTAATCTTAGGATTATTTGGCTGTGGAAATAGAAATATTAGTACAATATATAATCAAAGAAATGCGACTACTATTAATAATAACTTACCCATAGTAGTAGCAACTAATAGCGTAATTTGTGATTTAACAAAACAACTTGCTGGAAATACCATTAACCTGATATGTTTAATCCCTCCTGGTATGAACCCCTTAACCTATAAACCCATACCGGAAGATAGTCCGGTTATTGAAAGTGCTAATTTGATTTTATATCATGGTTATAATTTTGAACCAGGTTTAATGAAAATCATTAAATCTACCACAAATACAAACTCCCATATCAAGATTGCTGTTGGTCAAAGTGCTGTCAAAAATCCGATCAAAATTAAACGAATTATAGAACCCCATATTTGGCATAATCCTAATCATACCATAAAAATGGTAGAGATTATTAATAATAATTTAGTTAAATTAGTACCAAATAATAAAAATATCTATAGTAAAAATACCAAAAAAGTCATCCAAAAAATGAATCAAATTGATAATTGGATTAAAAAAAGACTAGATACTATCCCTGCTAAAAATCGCAAATTAATCACCTTCAACACAGCCATGATTTATTACGTCGAGGCTTATAATATTCCATATTCAGTAAATTTAGCTAATATCAAAAATATCGAAAAGTTGACATATACAGAAGTCGAAAATTTCGCTATAGATATTCAAAAAGCCAATGTACCAACAATTTTTCCAGATACAACAACTAACTCTAATTTACTTGAATCTCTAGCCAGAGAAGCTAATGTTAAAGTTTTTCAAAGGCCACTTTATATTCATGGACTAGGTACAGCGGGGACTGACGGAGAAACCTATCAGAAAATGATGGCTGCTAATACAAGAATAATTGTGGAAGGACTGGGAGGAACATATTTAAAATTTGAACCTTATTAAACCTTAATAAAAAGGAAAAATCATCATGACTCAATATCGAAATATTAAAAAATGTCATCAGTTTTAGTTGTGTGGAAACAATCAAACAAATATATATATCTTTATAACTAGTTAACTTTAAGAATTGACAACCATGTCTATGGATGAACTCAAACCCGTAAATAAAGAACAAACTACCGTTTATGCACCATATATTCAGTTGAGGGGGCGAAATTTATTACCCTATGCCCTGAGTCTTTATCAAAAAGGTGCTTTGGAAGGATGTCGGAAAATTGAGTACAGTAACAATATTCCCTTTGTTGCTACTTGGAATATTACAACTTTACCCTCAGATATGACCCGTTGTTTGATACAGTTTGATGCTAATCCTGAACTCACTTATGAAGTTATGATGGCCAGTTTTGAATTTGTAAGTCTTTTAACTGAACTCTTGGAAGGCTATAAGCGATATCGGCGTATAGATTTTCCTCAGACTTTTTACCACAAACTCTTACGCGCAGATGATTAAAACAGACAGTATCCACCCCCTGCTGCATTTTTCAAGCATATTCATCATCAACATAAGATTCATATATTTCATGAGTTTCCGTAGAAGTAACGGAATTTGCTAAATGGAAGCTATCATCTGTCACACGGATGATTTCTCCAGAAAAGAATTTGGCTAAACTTTCCGCAGCTTTGACTACACCATCGTGATCCAAATTTGATGGTGGTGGTTGCACTTTTGCAGGAGAAGAAATAGCTTGTGTTGCTCCTGTGTTGGTGACAACTGGCTGAATTTTAACAGGTGCGGGTGGTAGTGTGGATACTGTAGATACTGGCTGTGGTGCGACTGTGGGCGGCTCTGGTGTGGGTTGTTGGGGTGGTTGTTGAAGTTGAACGGGAGGAGAATTTTGCCCCGGTGGATTTCTTTTCCTTGATATCACACTTGCGCCAGTAGCTTTTTCCAGAGTGACTTGTATTTCCTGCTGAAACGCTTGTCTAAATGCTGTAGTAATCACAGGTACATAGGATTTCACTTTGTCATACCAAACTGCTTTTACCCCTACACGGGCAATAGAACCGTCAAACTCAATTAAATGGCACATTTGCCCTAGTAATGCCTGGGTGGGTAGCTGTTGAATATGTCCACGCACTTGTTGCCAAAGTTGTGTTAAGTCGTATTGTGAATCTTCTCTAACGGGCTGTACTGGTGCTGTTACGGGTAAAGGTTCTGGGACTGGTGGCGCTGGTAAATTAACAAGTGAATTGTGATTTGTGAGTGGATATATTTGGGTTGGAGTGACAGTAGATGTATTAACTCGCTGGGAAATATTTGTGGTTTGAACTTGAATATTGGCACTAGGTAATAATCCCAGTAATGTTACTTCTAACCATAACCGGGGTTGAGTGGTGTTTTTTAGTTGTACTTCCGCCGTTCTCAGGTGTTGCTGTCCCAGTAGGATGGTACTGGTATCGAATTTTTGGGCAAAGTTGACTAATGATATCCAAGTTGACTGGGTACAGGTAACTAAATCTTGACGATTGGGGGCGGTTTTCGCTATCAGGAAATCCCGGTAAAAAGCGGCGAGATTTTGGAGAATTATTAACGGTTCTCTGCCTCTATCTAGGATTTTGCGGGTAAAGTCTAATACTATTTCTGCCTGATCTTGACTAATGGCTTCTAATAGTCCCAGTAAGTCTTTTTCACTGACTGAACCCACTAAATCCCAAACTTTATCCGGTGTCACTTCTCCATTGACTAATGCTAATTGATCTAGTAAACTTTCAGCATCTCTTAATCCCCCTTGGGCAATTTGTCCTACCAATGTCAAAGATTCATGGGAAATATTAATATTTTCTTGGGAAGCAATGTGAGTTAGATGTTTTACCATTGATTCTAGTTGAATCCGCCTAAAATCAAACCTTTGACAACGAGAAATAATTGTCGGTAATACCCGTTGGGGGTCAGTTGTCGCCAGTACAAAAACAACGTGCTTAGGTGGTTCTTCTAGGGTTTTAAGTAAGGCGTTGAAGGCTGCGGTACTTAACATATGGCATTCATCAATGACATAAACTTTATACCGACACTGCATGGGAGCAAATTGCGCTCTTTCAATTAGTTCCCGAATATTATCAACACCAGTATTACTAGCAGCGTCAATTTCAATTACATCTGTAGAATAGCCTTTAGTAATTCCTTGACAAATTTCGCACACCCCGCAGGGTTCCGGTGTGGGTTGGTTACTTTGCAGACAATTTAGAGATTTAGCCAAAATTCTCGCACTAGAAGTTTTTCCTGTACCTCTGGGGCCAGTGAACAAATAAGCAGGGGCGATTTTTGCTGAAAGAATAGCATTAGTTAGGGTAGTAGCGATCGCTTCCTGACCCACCAGTTGAGCAAAACTTTTTGGCCGATACTTATGGTGCAGCGGTTCGTAAGACATGAAGACAGGTTTAAATCTGTATATCCCCGGTAAATTAAGGGTTTTACTATTCTAACAAGTTATGGCATTTTCCCATTGCCTGACCACCCTACCACTTACTGATATCGTTAAAATTTGAAGAAGCAACATCAATGGTGCCGCAGATGCTCAAGCAACTAATTCAATGGATCAAAAAATTTTTCCGGCGCTTGTTTGCTGGTAAACAAAATCTCACCCCCCCTGGAGAACAAGTTCCAAAATCAGTAGCACCACCCCTGAGTGATACAGATTTAGAATTTTTATTTACAGAACTTTTAGAAGGAGTTCATCAAGTCAAGGGACAAACCTGGACACAAAAATGGCTAGATAATCTTGAGCATCGTGTCAGCACGGAGCGCTGGTTAGAATGGTTAAATCGCTTTGGGGAAAGATTATTAGCATCCTCTAGACCTCATCATGAATTAGCAGCTAGATTAGTTCAACTCGGTGAATTGAGAGTTGGGGAAATCAGTAATCTGTCCTACGATATAGGTATGAAGATATTAACACGCAATCCAGGAGAGCCAATTTGGGAATATGACGGACCAGATATATTACAAAATAATCCCTCAATACCAACCAAAACGGAGGCAGAACTAACGACAGAAGAATACAAAACTGTTACCTTAGATGAGTTACTTATGATGTTACAGGATGATGAAAACCTATGTCAGCAACTTGCCGAACAACTAGGGATGGAAACATATCATCCCGAAGAAATTATTCAAGCCTTAGTTAATCAGTATCATGAAGCTAATAAATCTTCTGTATAATCAAGATTAGTGAGAGGAAGAGTTTCTGACTCCATCTCCTGGTCACTAACCTTAATCACTAAGTTTGATTTATTCAGTGTAGCCATCAATAATTTTACGTAAGTAAACCTCAATTTTGGAGTTGATTGCGTAATTAATAATCTTTTAGACACGACGATAGCTACAATCAAGAAGAAAAAAAATTTCAATAAATTGGCAGATGTTAACGTGGCTATTGCAGGGGCTTAACGAATTTTTACAATACATCCTTGACAGTTTGGGGATCATCAACCCCCAGACTAGTCAAGGTAATCTGCTGGTAGAGCAGCCACCAGAACTTACGAATGCGGATCTAGAGTTTTTATTTAACGAATTGTTGGAAGGAGTACATCAAGCGCGAGGAGAACGGTGGGCGCTGAAATATTTACAGCGAATGGAACCAAGAATTACAGTTGACCGTTGGCTAGATTGGCTGTTAAACTATGGCGACAAATTACTATCTTCTCCCGCTCCTAATCATGAATTAGCCCAGCGGCTCGTGCAATTGGGTGAGTTGGGTATTGGTGAGATTAGCAACCTGTCCCATGATATTGGCATTCAGCTATTGTGGCGCAACATGAACCAGGATGATGAACCTGATCAAGAACCACAGGAATTAGTCATTTCTATACCCAGCCAAGAAAAGCTAGATAGTCCTGGTCAAGAATTACTTAGCCAATTTGGTCAAGAATTATGGGCAGTTCAGGATGTGGATGCTACTACTGATAAATCAGTATCCCAACTGATAGAGGATTTATTGACAAATAATAGTATAGGGACAACTGGTAAATCTTTATCTCGAAACACTACAAAAGAAAAGCCTCAGACCGAAAGTCACTCTCACGGTAATGATGATACAGTTCAGAAGCCTCCCCAAAATGTTGAGGAAGTATTTACAGAGCCATTAGCTCCCCACAAAGAAAGCTTGATAGCGATACAACCCCACCAGTTAGCATCCACTTTAGATGAATTGATGGTACGGTTGGAGCAAAGCACTAATCTCGTTGAGCAGTTAGCTTCAGATTTGGCAATTCGTGATGGTCAGATTGTTCAACTAACATCAGAAATATTTGTTCCTCATCAAGCAGAAACCTTATTTTATCAAGGTCTACAGCAAGCTAAATCCGGGAATTTATTAGCCGCCTTAGCTTTGTATCAATGCGCTAGTCAACTACAACCTCAAGTTTATGAATATTGGTGGCATCAGGGATTAGTTCTCCTTCATTTACACCGATTTACTGAAGCGATCGCCGCCTATAACCAAACACTATCACTCAAACCCGACTTATACAAAGTTTGGTGCAGTCAAGGTTGTCTTCAGTGCGAATTGGGAGAATTTGAACCAGCGATCGCCGCGTTCGATCAAGCCATCTCTATTCAGCCAGATTACCAGGCTGCTTGGTCTTGCAGAGGTTTAGCATTACTCAAATTGGGTTCAATATCAGAAGCAATTACTAGTTATGACCAAGCTATCAAGCTACAACCTCAAGACGCAGAGGCTTGGTACTACCGAGGAATAGCTTTAGCTTTAATTCAACAAAACGTGGAAGCAATTGCTAGTTATGATCAAGCCCTGATTCTGCAACCAGACTATCATGAAGTCTGGATCGATCGAGGTATAGTCCTATTTAATTTAAAAAGATATGCAGAAGCAATCGCTAGTTATGACCAAGCTCTCTCTATTCAACCTGAATTTTATTTGGCTTGGTATAACCGGGGTGTGTCCTTTGAAAATTTAGGTGACCGTGAAGAAGCGATCGCATCCTATCAAAAAGCCATAGCCATTAAACCCGACTTTCACCCCGCCTGGTACAACCAAGCCGTAGCCCTATTTTACTTGGAACGTTTCGCCCAAGCCATTTCCTGTTACGACAACGCCTTACAAATTAAACCAGACTACTGGGAAGCTTGGCTCGGTCGTGGTGTAGCCATAGCTCATCTCAACTCTTACCAATCATCACTGATTCTAGTTAGCAACATTTCTAAATCTAATCCCGCCCTCAACTTAGGTGGTTATGAAGGCAAATTAGCAAGTTATCAAGAGGGTTTGAAACATATTCGTCCAGATACTCACCCAGAAGGTTGGGCAAGATTACATATAGCTATTGGTAATACTTACTATGAACAAGGGAAAAAGGAACCCACACCTCATAATTATTGGCATAACGCTATATCTGAATACCAACTAGCCCTTAGGCAACCACAGGAAGATTACCCCCACATAGACAACTACCAAAGAACTGCCTCTACACCAGAAGATTTTCCAGAATTGTACCTAGAAATTTTGCAATCTCTAATCAAGGTCTTCATCTGCTTGCAAGAAACAGCAACTGCACAAGAGTTACAAAAACAAGCTATGGAATTATTACAACAATTACTCTCTGACCCCACCTGTTCTGATGAAAGCAAAAAACAGTTGACACTGAAATTCGCAGACTTTGAACAATTAGCATTTGACTTGAGCTATAAATACATGGACGAGACTTGATAGGAAATTGAGAAATCGCTCAACAATTATTAAACATAAAATTAATTAGGAGCCAGAGGCAGTGACGTAAAAATCCTGATTTATCAATCATCCGCCCCTTGAAGCGATTCAAAGTCAGCGGTTAGCAATAAAAACTGAAAAACTAGTAGATTTGTATAGGTTTACTGGAGCGGTAAACCGAGAATGATAAGCTGTATGGTGACATATACAAAGTGCAAACAAAGGCAACTCGTTAAATGGGTTTTTCCTCAACAGATCCTCTCCTCCTTCGCACCGCTCGTGGTGAACAAGTAGACCGTCCCCCCGTATGGATGATGCGACAAGCGGGACGCTATATGCAAGCATATCGGAATTTACGAGACAAATATCCTTCCTTCCGCGATCGCTCGGAAATTCCTGAAGTAGCTATAGAAGTTTCCCTCCAACCCTGGAGAGCTTTTCAACCCGACGGAGTAATTTTATTTTCCGATATTGTCACCCCCTTGCCAGGAATGGGAATTGACATGGATATTGCAGAAGGGAAAGGACCAATTATTTATTCGCCCATACGCACTAAACAACAAGTTGAACAACTGCGTCCCTTGGAACCTGCATTAGCACTACCATTTATCAAAACAATTTTGCAAGCATTACGACAAGAAGTAGGTAATCAATCAACAGTGTTAGGCTTTGTTGGCGCACCTTGGACTTTAGCGGCTTATGCAGTGGAAGGTAAGGGTTCTAAAACCTATTCCATTATTAAAAACATGGCTTTCTGTGATCCGACTGTTCTACATCAACTACTCACTAAATTAGCTGAATCTATCGCTGATTATGTCCGCTATCAAATTGATTGTGGTGCTCAAGTGGTACAAATGTTTGACTCTTGGGCGGGACAATTAAGTCCTCAAGACTATGATACTTTTGCTTTACCTTATCAAAAAATGGTATTTGAGAAGGTGAAACAAACTCATCCTGACACGCCATTAATTTTGTTGGTGACAGGTAGCGCCGGACTTCTAGAAAGAATGGCAACTTCTGGCGCTGATATTATTACAGTAGACTGGACGGTAGATATGGCAGATGCTAGGGCTAGATTAGGTAAGCACGTGAAAGTACAGGGTAATCTCGATCCGGGTGTGTTATTTGGTTCTAAAGAATTTATCCGCGATCGCATTATCAACACCGTTCGCAAAGCCGGGGTAGGCACGGGGGCGTACCCAGGGGTAGGCACGGGGGCGTACTCAGGGGTAGGCACGGGGGCGTACCCAGGGGTAGGCACGGGGGCGTACCCCTACTGGGGACATATCCTTAATCTCGGTCATGGTGTATTACCAGAAACTCCAGAGGAAAATGTCGCTTTTTTCTTTGAAACTGCGAAAAACCTCAAGGCTTTGGTTTAGTTTCTGTTTGATTTTTGGGGTGGGTTTTTCCCACCTGATTTTTGGGGAACGCGGATAAACACAGATAAACACGGATGAGGAAATATTCTTTAATTATCAAAATATACTTAATCTTTTAAAATCCAATTTGCTAGATTTTGTCTAATTCTTGTTAATCTTCCTTCAGAAATTTCCCCAATTTTACCCAAAAGTATCTGTTAAATCGGTTTCCATTGTTCACTTTTGGCCGATTATTCTTTGATTTTACTTTGTTTTCAAGTTGTGGATCTGTGGCTAGGATATTGAGATTCCCGACTTTTTTTGTTAATCTTTATTATTTATTCGGTTTAATAAACATAGAAGTCGTGAATCTTGGACGATGTTATTTTTGGTGGGTTAACGGTAATATCCTGTACATCCTTTAATCCTGGTTATCCTGATTCAGAATTAGTTTTTTTTTCTATAATCTTCAGATTTTACAGTTTACTATTATGAACGCAAGATCAGAACTATTATAACTGCTTTCCAGTAATCATCTTGAGAATACAAACTAATAACTACTTTCCACCACCATATTGAACCTACGGGAAAAAAGGGAAGATGCGCTTTTGGTGCTTTTATGTCAAAGGTAATTTCATTATCAGAGAGTAAATTTTCTCCTTTTTTCCATCCTAGCTTATCTATAAATTTATTCCAGGTTTGGTGGTTGTAAGTTGTTGTTCCCCCCACACTTTCATAAATCTGCTTTTGTACAGAAAAACCAAAGCGTCCATTACTATTCTTTACCCATAAATTGTCTATAATGCTAATGTCTTTACTGGGAATATCAAGAACATTGTCTATGGTTAAATAACCTGGTATTCCCCGGTTAGCAAGTGTCAATATTATCCGTCTTGTTTCGTCATCTGCTTTTTTCCATTTACCATCTGCTAATAATTTCTCTAGTTTTTGATACCGACTGGGTACAGTAACAGATGGTTGAGGTGGTGGTGGAGAAACTTGAGATCGTCTAGAAGCTGGAGGTAGTGGAGGTAGTGGAGGTAAAATTTGAGATGGCGATCGCTTCACATTTTGATTGAAAAATTGTAACTCCTGAATCACTTCTTTCACAGATTGATAACGATGTTTAGCAATAGGACTTGCTAATTTTTCCAGAATTTTCCCTAATTCATCACTTACCACATTTCCATTTAAAAAATCTCTCCATACCCATTCTCCTTCTATTGGACTATATAAATCAAATGGACTCATTCCTGTTAATAAATGCAAACAAGTTACCCCTAAACTATATAAATCACTAATAAATAATGGTTTACCCATTGACTGTTCAGGAGCGCAATATTCAGCAGATCCAATAATTGTCCCTGTAGCTGTGCGTTGCTGAGGTTTAACTATTTTCGCTGCCCCAAAATCTACTAAAAATAACCTTTTATCACTACTCAGAATCATATTTTCTGGTTTAATATCTCTATGAATTACCTGTTTACCATGAACAAAATCTAATATTTGCAAAACTTCTATTAATAACTTTTTAATTTGCTGTTCAGAAAACACACCATTATTATCTAACTCAGTTTGTAGAGTTTGACCTTTCACAAATTCCTGTACTAAATATTGACGATTATCGGATGTAAAATAAGCCATTAATTCAGGTATTTGAGGATGCTTACCTAACTCCTCTAAGCGTTGTGCTTCCTGTGAAAATAACTGGGATGCTTTTTCAATACTATCTGTTCCCTGTGCTTGGGGTAAAAATTGTTTAATTACACAATAAGGTTTTGATGGTTTATCCTCATCAATAGCTAAAAATGTTCTACCAAAACCACCCTGACCTAAAATTGATTTAGGTATATACCTTTCACGCAAAAGTAACTTATTACCGCACTTTTGACAATATTGAAAATTATCAGGGTTAGGAAAAAGACAGTCAGGATTAAGACATTGACGCATAGACTCACCACCAAGGTTTTATGGTAATTTTACCCTAATTAATCAAGATTTACGCAAAATCTCTCAAAACCTCATTTCTCTGCGTCTGGAAGGGTTCATTTAAAAAAATCAGGACTTACGCAAGTGTCACACCAAAAAATCTATTGTAGGGCGCTTTACTACTGCATAAATTATGTAAATAAACATATTCTTGATATCTGACGCACCCTACCAATGTGCCAGTTGCGTAAGTCCTAAAAATATATAATATAACTTAACTAACACCCAGATCCCGATTTCTTTAAGAAATCGGGTATCTATCTCCTTAAATCATGCTACAATTACCCACTGAACTCAAGCATACCTAAAAACCCCAACATCCAAATTCATGACCAAAAAACGTATTTTAGTTACAGGTGCAAGTGGCTGTATCGGTCACTATATCAGCGAAGCCTTAATTCAAAACACTAATCACGAATTGTATCTTCTAGTTAGAAATCCCAATAAACTACAAGTTGATACTACAGTCCGTCCAGGTATCACTATTCTTCAGGGTGATATGCAAGAAATTGGTAAATTCTCTAATTTACTCAAAACTATTGATATCGCCGTATTAACAGCCACTTCTTGGGGTGGTGATGGCATTTTTGATATTAATGTCTTGAAAACTCTAGAATTAATGAACCTGCTAAATCCAGAAAAATGTGAACAAGTCATTTATTTCTCTACTGCAAGTGTCTTAAATTATGATAATCAACTACTCAAAGCAGCAGGAGAAATTGGTACAGATTATATCCGTTCTAAATATGACTGTTTACACAAAATTCAAAACTTAGCTATTTTTCCTAAAATTACTACGGTTTTTCCTACTCTAGTTTTAGGTGGTGATGACAAAAAACCCTATTCTCATCTCACTTCTGGTATTCCCCAAGTTGTTAACTATATTAATATTATTCGTTTTTTACAAGCAGATGCTAGTTTTCACTTCATTCATGGCCGAGATATTGCTACAATTATCCAATATTTAATTGATTATCCACCACAACTAGGAGATCCACGCCAATTTGTTTTAGGACAATCTTCTTTAACTGTTAATCAAGCTATAGAAGAAGTTTGTGCTTATTTCAATAAAAAGATTTATTTCCGCATTCCTTTGTCTTTGGGTTTAGCTAATTTAATTATTGTCTTATTTCGCATTCAAATGGCAGCTTGGGATAGATTTTGTATGAATTATCGTCATTTTAACTATGCTAATGCTATTAATCCTAGCAGTTTCAATTTACCAAATTATTGTGCAACAATGACTGATGTTTTGAACATTAGCAATATCAAAAATGGTGATGGGTGATGGGTGATGGGTGATGGGTGATGGGTGATGGGTGATGGGTGATGGGTGATGGGTGATGGGTAACAATAATTCCCTATCACCACTGACAACGGACAACGGACAACGGACAACGGACAACGGACAACGGACAACGGACAACGGACAACGGACAACTGACAACTGACAACTGACAACTGACCACTGACCACTGACCACTAACCACTGACCACTGACCACTGACCACTGACCACTGACCACTGACCTATTAATTTGACTTAGGACGCGGGAACTGAGAAGGGGCCTTAAAGTTTTCTACAGGAACATCTTTAAGTGCTTTCATCATAAAATCGCGCCAAACAGGGGCTACCATTACCCCACCAGTAGCCCCACGTGCCAGTTGTCTGCTGTCGTCCCTACCTACCCAAACCGCAGTAGTTAGTTGCGGCACAGTACCCACAAACCAAATATCCTTTTCTGAGGATGTAGTTCCAGTTTTACCAGCAGCCGGTCTATCTATGGCAGCATTCTTACCCGTACCTTCAGTAATTACCGATGTCATAATATCAATGGTCGCCGCTGAAGCCCAAGAATCAAGAACCTGTTTAGGTTTAGGTGTATTATCAAGAATGACATTACCAGCACTATCTGTAATGCGGACAATTACGGTAGGTGGTGATTGCCAGCCATAATTAGCAAAGGTAGCATAAGCACTAGCCATTTCTAGAGGAGTGACACCAATAGCACCCAAAGGCAGAGAGGTAACGGGTTCCATTGGACTCATAATACCCAAAGTCCGGCAGGTTTCAACGACTTTATTCATTCCCACCGCTTTACCAAGTTTAATCACTGGGATGTTGCGAGAATGAGCAAGTGCTGTGCGAATTGACATTGCACCGGCAAAACTACCATCATAGTTTTTCGGGTAGTACCAACCATTACCATCTTGATAACCCACTGGGGCATCTACCACCGTACTATCAGGTGCATATTTACCAGTAGCAAAGGCAGTATAATAAACAAAAGGCTTAAATGAAGAACCTGGTTGACGTTGCGCTTGGGTGGCTCGGTTAAATTCACTGGTTTTATAATCTACACCACCAACGAGAGCTTTAACAAAATGTGTCCGCGGGTCAATTGCTACCAAGGCCATTTGATTCTTAGATAAACCTTGGGACTGAAGCTTTTCGTGCCAATCTTTAATGGTTTCTTCGGCCATGGCCTGGAATTTAGCATCAACGGTAGTTTGTACCCGCATTCCTCCTTTGAGCAGGGCATCCTGGCCAAATTTTTTCCGCAACTCTTGGGCTACTGTATCGGTAACATAAGGTAGGGCGCTACCTTGAAAAGACCTGATTTTACCAAGTTTAATTTCTTGCTTGAGGGCTTCATCCTTTTCTTTTTGGGTAATCCAATTTAACTCTATCATCCGCCCTAAAACTTCTTTTTGTTTCTGTTTGGCCATTTTCATGCTGGCAAAAGGGCTAAACTCTTCTGGGGCTTGGATTAAACCAGCCATCATGGCTGATTCTCCTAAAGTTAAATATTCTGCTGATTTGTTAAAATAACTGCGGGCTGCTGTTTGCACACCATAGTTGTTATGACCCCAGTAAACTTGATTGAGGTACATTTCTAGAATTTCGTCTTTACTGAGAATTTGCTCTAATCGAATTGCTAGTACGGCTTCGGCTAATTTCCGCGTAAAAGCCCGTTTTTGAGACAAAAACAGGTTTTTAACTAATTGCATGGTGATGGTAGACCCACCTTCTTTGACACCACCTGCTACCATGTTGACTACGACAGCACGGCCAACTCCACTAGGATTAATCCCGTGATGATCATAAAAGTGACCATCTTCACTGGCCAAAACTGCGCGTTTCAGGTTGGGGGAAATTCTGTCTAGGGGTACTACTTCTCGGTTAGCTTCTCCGTGGATACTGGTTAAGAGTTTACCTTTTATATCGTATATGTAAGTTGTTTCTGAAGGAAAAAAGTTTTTAATTTGTCTAACATCTGGTAAATTACGGAAACTAATGGCTAAACCCACTAGTGTCCCCGCTATAATGGAGCTTGATAGGAGTGTTATGAATAGGAGAGTACCCCCAGTTATCTGACCGACTCCTTTAAAAAACTCAAATCCAGATGAATCCTGCTGTTGTGGTTGTTTGTTTTCAAAAGTCCTGGATGACACGGCTATCTCACTTCCTCACTGGTAAATTTAAATGTAATTCATTAAATGACAAAAGACGGTTAATTTTTTGTAATTATAGTAATCTAGCAGAACAGAGGGAATGACAACCCTAATTTTTACAGTCGAAAGTATATTTAATGGCGAATGACGAATTTCTTAGTATGACGCAAAATTTATCTTGGTTGCATCGTGGTGTGGCAGAAATTTTTCCTCAACCCCATGATAATGATAATACAGAAAGTCTGGGAAAGCGGTTACTTAATTCTGACCGTCCTTTAAGAATTAAGCTAGGTATTGACCCCACGGGGGCAGATATTCATCTTGGTCATAGTATCCCTGTACGGAAATTGCGGGCTTTTCAAGATGCTGGTCATACGGCGGTACTCATTATTGGTGATTTTACGGCGCGAATTGGTGATCCTACTGGTAAGTCTGAGGTACGTCGTCAGCTTACGGAAGCTGATGTGACACGAAACGCTCAAACTTATCTTGACCAAGTACGTCCTATTTTGGATTTTGATACCCCTGGTAGGCTTGAGGTACGTTATAATTCTCAATGGCTTTCTCGTCTAGATTTAGGAAAAACTTTGGAGCTACTTTCTACAATGACTGTGGGACAAATGTTAGCTAAGGAAGGTTTTTCAGAACGTTATCAACAAGAAAGTCCGATTTTTATCCATGAGTTCCTGTATCCACTGATGCAAGGTTATGATTCTGTGGCTGTGGAAGCTGATGTGGAATTGGGAGGGACTGATCAAAAATTTAACATCGCTGTGGGGCGAGATCTGCAACGCCATTTTGGTTTAAAACCTCAGTTTGGACTGTTATTACCAATTTTGATTGGTACTGATGGTGTACAAAAAATGTCTAAGTCTTTAGGTAATTATGTCGGTTTGGGTGAACATCCTTCCCAAAAGTATCAAAAACTCCAAGGTGTACCAGATAATTTACTCTCACAATATTTTGAATTACTTACAAATCTACCTTTGGATAGTTTGCCACAAAACCCACGCGATCGCCAGGAGTATTTAGCCTGGGAAGTGGTGCGTCAATATCACGGTGAAGCGGCAGCTAATGAGGCTAGAGAGGCTGCTAAAACTGGTGGAAGGGAGGGAACATTACCGGAGTATTCTGTGGCTGCTATTCCTCAATTCCCTGCGAAATTAGCCTTTATTTTGGGTGCTACTGGTTTATGTAAAAGTACCGCCGAAGGTAAACGGAAAATTCAGGAGGGTGGCGTGAGAATAGATGGTGATAAAATTACTGATGCGGATTTAAGTTTTTCTCAGCCTGATGATTTATATAATAAAGTGTTACAGGTGGGTAAGAAGAATTTTGTACGCTTAGTAAAGTAGGGGCGAACGGCCCTTCGCCCCTACAGAGTTGTAGGGTGCATCAGATATCGAAAA